>NZ_AZRM01000024.1 GCF_002895605.1 Petrotoga miotherma DSM 10691 | reverse complement strand
CACTATTTTCGTGATAGAACCTAATCAAACTTATCGTAACGATAATATTTTTGACTTTCAAATCATATGAACTCCCTTTAATTTTTTTTATTCATATGCAATTTTATCATATTTGTGAAACTAATTAACAAACCAACGAATTTTTCTATATGGTATAATAATAACAAGGAATACCCATTGTTTTTGTAAGTTAAGAATCAAATTAGAAAAGGAGTGGTTTTTGTGAGGTTCAAAAAGTTTGGAAAGACAGATATGAACGTATCTGTTGTAGGATACGGAGCTTGGGAGTTAGGTGGAAATTGGGGACCTATTGAGAAGGAAAATGGTGTTAAAATATTGAACTTAGCCTACGATAATGGAGTTAATTTTTTTGATACCGCCCCTGCCTACGGTCGAGGTCAATCTGAAGAAATAGTTGGAGAATTTTTAAAAGGAAAAAAGAGAGAAGATCTTTACATTGCTACTAAATGTGGTTTGGAATGGGATCAAAGGGGAAGAATTAGGAATAATTTAAAAAAGGAAAGGGTATTGAAAGAAATAGATGATTCACTTAGAAGACTAAAATGTGATTATGTTGATCTATATCAAATTCATTGGCCGGATCCCAATACTCCATTAGAAGAAACTGCTGAGGCGTTACAACAGATTTTAGATAGCAAAAAAGCTAGATACATCGGTGTGTCTAACTTTAGCGCACAACAAGTAGAGACTTTGATAAAATATGTGGATATTGTTTCCACCCAAAATTATTACAACTTATTGGTCAGAAACGTTGAAAAAGAGCTGTTTCCAGTCGTTGATAAGTATGATTTAACGGTGATTCCATACAGTCCTCTAGCGAAAGGGTTGTTAACGGGAAAGATTTCAAAGGATTATGAACCACCGAAAAACGATCCTAGAGCAATGGATGAAATATTTAAGAATAAAGAGCTTTTTATCAAAAGTGTAGAAAAAGTTGAAGAATTAAAGATTTTAGCCAATAGAATTGGAAGACCTTTATCTCAAATGGCTATAAATTGGTTATTACATCACAAACAAGTGTCGACAGTTATTGCTGGTTCAAAAGATGAGAAGCATGTTTTGGAAAATATTGAAGCTGGAAATTGGGAGCTTAGCGATGACATTTATCTAAAGATCGAAAAAATAGTTGGTGAATAGGAGGCAATATATGGCTATTCTCTGTGCGGGTGAAATTCTCTTTGATTTTATATCGAAGTCTCCTAACAAAGGACTTGGAGAAAGTGGGCTTTTTGAGAAGCGACCTGGAGGATCTCCTTTTAATGTGGCTGTAGGCCTTGCAAAGTTAGGTGCCGATGTTTCTTTTTTAACGAAGATAGCTCAGGATCAATTTGGTAAATTTCTTTTTGAGTACTTAAAAGAAAATGGAGTGAATACTGACTATTCTTTTAGGGCTGAGGGGTTGAAAACTTGTTTGGCTTTTGCTGCAGTTGATGCTCAAGGAAAGGCTGAATATGAATTTTATAGAGATGATGCTGCAGATACGAGGTTAGAATTAAAAGACATAGCGAATTTGCAGTATGAAAAATTTAATATCTTTCATTTTGGTTCTATAGCTCTTATAGATGAACCTACATCGAGTACTTTGACTAGATTGTTTGACAATTTTATCTCTCGAGGTTTATTAACCTCTTTTGATCCTAACGTTAGAAAGTCTTTGTTGAAAAATAGGGAAAGTTACAACAATCTTGTGAAGAGTATAATTAAAAAAGTTGATATATTGAAGATGAGCGATGATGATCTATTTTATATAACTGAAAAAAAAGATGTTGAAGAAGCTATTAGAACACTTTCCATCAAAGAAGGTTCTATTTTGTTTGTGACTTTAGGAAGTGAAGGTTCTTTGGTTTATAAAGATGGTATTATTGAAAGAGTTCCGGGTTATAAAGTAAAAGTTGTTGAAACTGTAGGTTGTGGAGATTCTTTCATGGCAGGCATTTTGTATAAGTTAAGGGATTTATCTAAGGAGGATTTTTACAGTATTTCTGTAGAAGAACTTGTCGACTATGCGAATTTTGCTAATAAGTGTGCAGCTGTTGTTGCTACGAAACAAGGTGCTGCGAATGCTATGCCAACTTTATCTGAAGTTAGACAATTTGAATTTTTATAAATTTGTTTTTATATTTAATTATGTGATAGTAGTGAAGATAGAGTAATGTTGATAGTTCAAAAGTTCTATTTTTCTTTTTTAATGAGAGTTTGTTTAGGTTCAAAAGTGGCAAAAATTTTGAACGTCGTTATCAACTAAGATGTTCAAAAAAAATTTTTAATGATTTTATCGAATGTTATGTTGATATCTTTGATTATCAACTTTGTTATCGACTAAGATATCGACAAATTTAGTGAAAAAGTACTTTTAAACATTAAAGGTTGAAAAGTACGTTGATAAAATTGTTGAAAACCAAGTTGTTATAGAATTCTTTTGATTAAAAACCTTTTGAACATTCAATTTCATAACTCAAGAAAATATTTCATAACTTTTTCAACTATCAACATCCGGGGTTAGTTATTGTCAATGAAAAGGGAGGGAGTTACAATGATTAAAGTAGGTCTTCTTGGTTGCGGTACGGTTGGAGGAGGCGTGTACAATATCCTCACAACTAAAAAGAAAGATATAGAAAGAAAACTAGGTGAGGAAATTCAAATCAAAAGGATCTTGGTGAATGAAAAGAATAAAAAAAGGAAGTACGATGTAGATGCTTCATTGCTTACTGAAGACTATAAAGAGATCATAGAAGATCCTGAAATTCAGCTCGTGGTGGAGTTAATTGGTGGAGAAACCCCAACATTAGGGTATATTAAAGAAGCTATCAACCATCACAAAAATATTGTAACAGCCAATAAGTTAATATTAGCTAAGTATGGTAGAGAGATATTTCAACTAGCAAAGAACAATAATGTCAAGGTATATTATGAAGGAAGCGTGGGTGGTGGAATCCCAATAATTAAAACTCTGAAAGAGTCTATGATTGCAAATAAAATAGGAAGAATTTATGGGATTCTAAACGGGACTACGAATTATATTTTAACTCAAATGACTGAAAAATCCATTGATTTTGAAGATGCTTTAAAAAAGGCTCAAAGCCTAGGTTATGCGGAAAGTGATCCATATTTTGATGTAAGTGGTTTGGACTGTGCATATAAAATAAGTATTTTGTCTTCATTAGCCTTTGAGAGTTTTATAGATGTTAATTCAATCTATGTAGAAGGGATTGATAAGATAGAAAGGGAAGATATAGAAATAGCTGAGGAATTAGGATATACTATCAAATTATTGGCTATTGGAAAAAGGTACGAAGACAAGATGTTGGATATAAGGGTCCATCCAACTTTTATACCAAAGAGTAATCCGCTTTCAAAAATCAACGGTGTATACAACGTCGTACAGATTCACGGAGACGTTGTTGGAGATATAATGATTTACGGACAAGGTGCCGGAGAGATGCCAACCGCAAGCGCGGTTGTTGCAGATATTATGGAAGCTGCCAAAAGTATTAAATACCATATTGAAAACGAATACAGTATCGGAAGGTTAAACGGCTTGAAGTTAATTGGGACAGATGAGATTGAAAACTCTTTCTATATAAGATTGAGAGTTAATGACATACCCGGTGTTTTTGCAAAAATAGCCAAGGCTTTTGGAGATAACGAAGTTAGCATCGCTTCTGTAATTCAAAAACACAGACTTAATCCTGTTGTACCAATATTTTTACTTACGCATCCAATCGAAGAGAAAAAAATGAAAAAAGCAATCGATTCGTTGAAAGAATTAGATGATGTGATAGAAATAAAAAATATAATAAGGGTGGAGGATTTCAATGAGAAATTTTAGTTTTTGGCCGGGTATAATAAATGCTTATAAAGAATACATGCCCGTCGATGAGAAAACAGAAATAATTACTTTGCAAGAAGGGAACACTCCTTTGATATTTGCAGAAAAAATTAGTAATATTTGGGATATTGAGCTTTATCTGAAATATGATGGGGCTAATCCCACGGGATCTTTTAAAGACAGGGGAATGACGTTAGCCGTAACCAAAGCGGTTCAGAACGGTGATAAAGCCATAATCTGTGCTTCAACGGGTAACACATCTGCCTCCGCTGCGGCTTATGGAAGTAGGGCAGGATTAAAAACAGCGGTTATAATTCCTGAAGGGAAAATCGCCCTCGGAAAATTGTCTCAGGCTCTAATGCACGGGGCTATAGTTATACCGATAAAAGGTAATTTTGACGTTGCCTTAGAGATTACAAGAAAGATTGCCGACAATTACCCTATAACCCTTGTGAACTCACTTAATCCATATAGGATAGAGGGGCAAAAAAGTGCAGCTTTTGAGGTATGTGATCAACTAGGTGGTAAATCTCCTGATATATTGGCGATTCCAGTGGGGAATGCGGGAAACATCACAGCATACTGGAAAGGTTTCAAAGAATACTTTAAAGATCACAAAACAGACAAGTTGCCCAAGATGATCGGTTTTGAAGCGGAAGGCTCGGCCGCTATTGTAAAAAATCAGGTCATAAAGGAACCAGAAACCATTGCAACTGCCATAAGAATAGGGAATCCAGTTAATTGGGAGAAGGCTGTAGAAGCCGCAAAAGAATCTGGTGGGTTTATAAATTTTGTCACCGACGAGGAGATATTGAACACGTATAAAGAATTGGCATCACTCGAAGGTGTGTTTGCAGAACCTGCTTCTGCAGCTTCGGTAGCTGGTGTTAAAAAGATGCTCAAATTTGATAAGATAAAAAAAGGAAGTAAAATTGTTGCGGTGCTCACGGGACATGGTTTAAAAGATCCCGATACTGCGATCAGTGTGATACCAAGGGTCAATCCAGTAGAACCAGAAATTGGTAGGATATTGAAAATGATAGGACTGTAATCAGTATTTTGCTGTTCTGTGCAAAAGAACTTTTTAAACAAAATAAGGTTTTGAGGTTTTTAAGGGGTTTGCCCCTTAACGTCTGGTAAAGGGGCGCTATATGTAAAGTTTAGAGTTTCTAAAGATATTAAATTAGAGAGATGCAGGAGGAAAATACCCATGAAAAAAATAACTTTGTTAATCGTCTCTTTTTTCTTTACACTCTTGGTCTTTTCTATTACAGTCACTAATCCTTTAGGTCCAACCGTCGTTCCGGTAACAGGGTTGATGGAAGATACGATAGAAGAAGAGGTAGAAATAAATGTAAGTCTTTGGAAGGATGCTAATGAAGCGGTAGCGTTGTTGGTATCCAATCAAGCAGATTTTGCCGTGCTTCCTATAACCGTAGGTGCAAATTTATACGCTCAAGGTTTAGAAATAATATTGTTAGGCGTTCACGAGTGGAAAGCATTTTATTTGGTAGGAAGTAGCAATGTTGATTTTGAAGATGTAAAAAGTTTAAAAGGTTGTGAAATCTATTCTCCTCATGGTCGAGGTCAAACTGTAGACGTTTTGATGAGGTATCTTTTGGTGAGAAATGGTTTGGTTCCTGATAAAGATGTAAAATTCAGCTACCTTCCTCCCCAGGAGATAGTTTCTCTGTTCAAAGCAGGTAAGGTAGAATATGCTGCTTTACCAGAACCATTTGCTACATTAGCTATAACAGGGACAGAAGGAGAAATAATTTTAGACTTTCAAAATGAATGGAATAAAATCTCAGGTTCAAAGTATGGTCTTCCTATAGCAGGACTTTTTGTTAAAAAGGAGATTTTAGAAAAAGAACCTGATATCGTTTCAAAAGTTGAGAATGCGTTTTCTGAAAGTGTTGAGTGGGCTAATATAAATTTAGATCAATCATTAAAAATAACCAACGAATACTTAACTATCCCCGTTCCAATACTTAAAGAAGCTATGAATAGATTAGTTTTTGAATACATTCCTATTGTGGAATGTAAAGAAGAAGTAGATAACTTTTTAAATACGATGCATGAACTTTATCCGGAAGGGTTGCCTGCTTTACCGACAGAAGGATTTTATTATCGATGAAAACTATTTTTGGAATTGTGTTGATCGTTTTACTTTGGTACTTTCTTTCTTTTGTCATAGGTTCATCTTTTGTGTTACCTTTTCCTCATGAAGTTTTAGGCAATTTAATAAATCAGCTAAGTACACCGAGGTTTTATGTGGCATTATGGAACACGATATGGAAAACTTTGATTGTTTTGTTTCTTTCCTCTTTTATCGGAATAATTTTGGGGTTTTTAATGGGAATGAGCGATACGATATATGAAATTTTTAGGCCTATGCTGATGATGATACAAGCCATACCGGTGGTTTCTTGGCTTGCTTTTGTTGTATTTCTATGGGGGGTTGGATGGCGTGGTCCTATTTTAATAAGCACTATGGCCATTTTACCTAATACGGTTTTTACAACCGCTTCTGGGATTAAGAACATCGATAGAAAATTACTTGAGATGGTACGGTTGTACAAAGTATCAAGGTCTAAAATATTTAGGCATGTATACTTAGCTTCGATCATTCCGTTTGTAATTGCAGCAATAGAAGTTTCGATAGGGAATGTATGGAAAGTTGTGTTAGTTACAGAGTTTCTAGTTGGTGGAAATGGTTTGGGGGTAGAACTTGCTTGGGCGAGACAGTATGTCGATGTTCCTAGGATCTATGCAATTACTATCATAGCTGTTGTATTAGGTATAGTTACAGAGCGTGTATTTAAAATTATTTCAAGAAGGATGTTAGAAAAATGGGAAATGTACTAAAAGTTGATAGTTTAACCAAAAGGTTTGGAGATTTTCTGGTTATAGATGGCTGGAGTCTTGATTTGCAAGAAGGAGAAAAAATCGTTTTGTTGGGGCCGTCTGGTTGTGGAAAAACCACTTTTTTTAGGATCGTTTCAGGATTAGAAAGGCAAAGTGAAGGGACAGTTGAGACCTTTGTTGATAAGATCGGTTACGTTTTCCAAGAACCTCGATTATTACCTTGGAGAACGGTTTACGACAACCTAAAAATAGTTTTAGACGATGAAAAGAAAATTAAACAAATTATCGGTATGATAGGTTTAGAAGGTTTTGAAAATCTTTTACCCTCTAAATTAAGTGGAGGTATGAAACAAAGGGTAAATATTGCCAGATCTTTATTAGTTGAACCACAGATTTTGCTTATGGATGAACCTTTCACATCTTTGGATCTAAATATTAAACTATCAATAATAAAAGATATAGAAAAGATGTGGAAGAAAAATTATTTTTCAATATTAATGGTCACCCATGACATAAAAGAGGCATTGATGCTGGGAAATAAAGTAGTTATTTTGTCGCAAAGACCTGCTAGAATATTAAATGTTTTTAATATAAATCTTTCGAAAGATGAGAAAAATATTTATGATAAAAGATTTTTAGAGTTAGAAAGCCAGATTACAAAGTTTGTAATGAGCCAATCTGAAGAGGTATTGGTTTAAAAGTATAAAGAGGTTTGGAGGTGAAGTTTATTCCAATTTACAAACATTCAGTTTTCATTGTCTCCACAGGTAGGACCGGCACTAAGTTCATAGGTAAAGTTCTTCCTTCTATGATCGATGATTGTTATTCTACTCATGAGCCCGCTGGAGTTTTTGTGACAGATAGGAACAAATGGAAGAAAGATATTAAAAAATATGGATTTTTAAGAATGACAGTAGGTCAATTAACTCCAAAATATTCTATGTATAAACTTAGTAGCGACAGACGTGCAGGAAGGGTTAACGATGATAAGGCATTAAGGTATATAGAACAAATGCGAAAGTCAGTACTTAAAGATGTTATCCCTGAGCTTTATGTTGAATCGAATAACCATCTGCATGGGATTGTAGACTTACTTGAGAAAGTATTTCCAAACAGCAAGGTTGTATTTGTTATTAGAGATCCCCGAACTTGGATCAGATCTGTAATGAGTACGAAGGCATCCCTGCTGTATAGTAAAATAGATTTTCCTTTTTTAAATATGAGCATGAAGGCAACTGATTTCAAAGATGATCCTTACGCACAAAAATGGAAAAATATGTCGAAATTTGAGAAACTCTGCTGGTATTATAACAAACTTAATTCTTTTATTCTCGAAAAAATGAGCAGCAAAGCAAATTTTAAAGTTTTTAGATATGAAGATCTCTTGATAAATCAGGATAGAGAAAAGTATTTCAAAGAGTTTTTGGATTTTATTACCAATTTTGAAGACGGTTTTTCAAAGAATTATGAGTTCAAACCACAACTATTGAATAGAAAAATTAACTCCAGTTCTAAAAACTACGTTATCCCTCATTGGAAAGAGTGGAAAAATAAGGAAGCAGTTATTGTGGAAAAACATTGTGGACAATTGATGAAAAAGTTTAATTATGGTCAAGAATCAGAATGGCGCGAAAAAGTGGAAAAAGGATATAGGTTTGAAATTGCATGAAAAAATCAATTTATATAAAAATATTTCGTTATTAAATCACGGAAATTTTTGCTTTCTAATGCTTTTTTAGCCAATTGATCTGCCAATGTATTGTAATGATCTCCTGAGTGCCCCCTTACCCAATTGAATTGTATTGTTAAAAATTTACTAAAATAATCATAGCAATTTTTATAAGCTATGGTTATTTTTTTATTCGTTTTCCATTCTCCGGTACACCATTTCTCTAATCCAATGTAATCATGATTTATTATTATCTTTTCGTAACCTTTTTCTTTGGCGTATTCCATTGCGCAGATGGATGCACTTATTTCTCCGGCAACATTTCTGCTAGAGGAGTATTCTGGGTTATTACCAGAAAAGAAGAGATGTTTTTCTTCACCATCTAGAAATACTATGCCGCTACCGTATATTTTGGTTTCTACGTCATAACTTCCATCGACATAGGCGATGAGAGTTTTATTCTCACTTGCTGTCTTTTTTGTAATTGTCGTATACCCCTTTTTTGAGATTTTCTGTTACTTTTTTCATTTCTATGTCTTCCTGTTTTAGCTCTTTGATTAGTTCTTCAACTGTCCATTGAGAACTTGTTGGAGTAATGGAAGCAAAAATTATATTTTCAGGTAAGTTTTCCATATTTTTTACCGTTTTCATTATTCTGAGTATTTGTTCTTTGGACATACCGTTAATTATAATTGTGGGAATGTTTTTAATATCTTCATACATGGGAATAGCCTCCTAAGTTGTGTTAGCGCCCCTTCGCCCTGTTCAATAAGAAAAGAGTAATCTTATATTGTCTAACGTTAGAAAAGATTTTAGAATATTTTCGTCAATTATTGTATCTTCTATTTCCTTTGTACTTCCTTGAACCCCCTTCGGGGTGTTTCCTCTAGCTTGCACTTTATCTAATAATAAAAATATTTTACTTTTATACGCCTTCAATGAGAAATCTTCTATGTTTATTCCTTGGTCAACGTGCTTTGTTGTAGTCAACGTTTCTATTTTATCAAATATTTCTTTGTTAATATCTTTCAAATCTTTAAGTTTTGTTTCTTCTTCCATACAGAATTTCTTTTGAAGTTCTACGGGGAGAAATGAAAAGTCAATTAAATCTTTATCAAATTTGCTGTTTAAATCTCGTCTTAAGTGATTTTTGTTTTCTTCGGAGATAGGTATCTTGTTGATTTGTTCTTCGTATTTTTCTTTTACTTTGTTTATTTCTTTAGGAGAAAGACTAACCAAAAATCTATCGTAATAACTTATTTCTTTTATATTTTTGAAATCTTCTATCACATCTAATTTTCTGGTTAAAAAGTTTTTTTCGTTGAATTTTGATTCTAAATATATCATTCCAAATCCTTCTAATACTGACGAAGAAAAGAAAAGATCAGAAATATTCAGTATATATGGAAAAAGTGAAGGATCTTTTGCTGAAATAGCCCAAGCTCCTTTAACTTTTTCAGATTCAAAGGTTTCTTTTACAACTTTTTCGTATGGCCTTTCTTTATCAGAATTAGCTGGTAATGTGACAAGAAGATTACTCTTTCCATACAAACGATTTATAAGTACCGCTTCTAAGATATTCTTTCTTCTTATCGTCCTTGTTGGATACAAAATATTTTTATTTGTGAGATCAACGTTATATCCCAATTTCTTTAGTTTATTTATGACTTCATCTTTGTCAATGTCTTTTATTTTATCTTTATTTTTAGCAAATTCAGCAGCGTTTGGAAGATAAAAAGTATTTTCTGAAGGTATACCACTTTTTATAAGCCTATTGTAATCGGATAGATTGATAGTTGCATACTGTATATTCTCTTTTATTGGGTATAGGGAAGAATTTATGAATTTTCTTATAAAAGAATAGTTTTCCCATCTTGCACATTCAGGAAAATCGTGAATTTGAATAATTGTGGGTACATTTTTTGTTGTGATAAATTCTTTAAAAGCTTGTGTGAATGCAGGATTTTTGCCTAAATTATAGTTATGTGCCCAGTATTTAGCCCTTTCATCGTGATAATTGTTCAATTTGTTTTTTATAGATTCTTTGAGTTCGAGAAAAGTTTTATAATCGGTGCTGTCATAATATATGTATCCGAGCTCTGGGAAATCAATAAAATCAACATTTTTGTAAGATAAGACCTCTTCTATTCCATCTATCCCCATTTTTTTTGAACCAAAGAGAGTAATTTTGTATTCGTCTTTTAGAGATTTTACAATATTTCTAACAACGGTAGAAACTCCACCTTTTATGTAATGATAGTGGAAGATGTAAAGGTTGTTCATACTTTCTCCCCTTTTGAAAACTTTTCTTTATACTCTGGGATGGTGATGATAGGAGGTCTTTCAACACTTAGTATCTCCGTTGGAACTAATATCTTCTCATTTTCTTTTTTTTGAATCATTAGGTGTTTATCGTTCAATTCGGTGTTTAAATCTAATTTTCCATATTTTTCCAATCTTTTTAATACTACCTTTGTGAGTTCAAAAGCCATTTTACTCAGTGAGTGTAAAGGTTGGTTGTCGTGTATTCGAAGTTCAAGGTCCACTTGAGCTATTATCTCGGTGCCAAATTTTTCAGATATGTCAATGAGATGAGCAATTTCCACGCCGTAACCCACAAAAAACGGTAGTTTTTCTAAAATTTCCCTTCTTCCTGCATATTCACCACTTAACGGTTGAATTATCGTTGACAACTCCGGGTAAAACAAAGAAAATAAAGGCCTTGCAACCAATTCGGTAACCCTTCCTCCACCCGTTGGTTGCATTGCTGATTTTCCCACAATGGGTCTATCATAAAAGGCTTTGACGTAGCCTATTTCTGGATAATTCAACAAAGCACCAACTAAACCGTATACGAATTTTGGATGTATGTTCTCTATATCTGAATCCACCCATACGATTATATCACCATTAAGTGCGTATAAACTTTTCCATAGATTTTCTCCTTTTCCTTTGTAAAAACCGTATTCGGGTAAAATATCACTGGAGTAAAAAACTTTTGCACCGTACTCTTTTGCTATAGAAACTGTTTCATCCTCTGAGCCAGAGTCAATTACAGCAATTTCATCCAATAATGGATATTTTTCCATAAGTTCTGTTTTCATAATGATTATCTCTTTACCAATTGTTTTTTCTTCGTTTAAAGAAGGAAAGGCAAGGGATATTTTTACATCTTGTTTTTCTTTTATTTTAACAAGCTCTTTAATGTTTTCAAACTTTGAATGGTGAAAAGAACGTTTTAAAATATTGTCCTTCATCTTTTATCTTCCTTTCTGTTTAATCTTTTTCTTCTCCTATAATGTCCTGATCTATCTCTTCTTCAGCAAAGTTTTCTGTTGTTACATTATCAACTACCATCAAAATTTGATTCAGACCTTTCATTACACCATCTCTTTCAAAATATTCTGTGCCATCTAATATTTCACCTTTCCCTATACCTAGGGAAACTGCTGGAATACCTGATTTAATTATCAATGCTTCATCTTTGTCTAAAGCAACCAATTTGGTTTTGATGTTTAAATGACTGTGAACCTCTCTGATCTGTTCGATCAAAGGATGGTCATTTGGTATGAAAGTGGTCGGAATGTATGAAAGTAGATTCAATTTGATCTTTAAATTGTATCTTTCTGCCAATTCCGTGACGGTGGATCTTAAATTTTCACTTATAGTTTCTAAATCTTGGTCTCCTTCGCTCTTTATCTCCATTATCACTTCGGTGTTGTCCTCGAATCTGTCAAGTTTTAAGATGCTTACAGAGGTGCCTTCCATATCTGCATTTTCTTTCAGATTAGAAGTTATTCTGTACAATATCTCTAGGGTTGATGGAGCTTTAGAAGTTTTGTGTATTGAATCTCGAGAATAAAACTTTAATTTGTAGACATATTTTCCCAAAGAACGATGCCCAAGATCTCCCAAATTGATACCATTAACTTTAATGGCATAGTCCAAACTTTTGATATTTTCTTGTAAAAACTCTCCTAAACTCAAAAATTTGTTTTTTCTTGCCTGGTTTAGAAAAAGGAAAAATACGTTCTTTCTCAAGTCTACATTTTCTGAGTGCAAAAACTTTATCATAGTCAAGAGAGCTGCTACTTTAAGTGAAGACGAAACGATCTTTAAACCTTCTATTTTTCCTTTTAATACCCTGGCAAATCTTTCAACAAGTGGATCGTGTATCTCATCTATAGTTGTGAAAACAAGTGCCGTAGGAGATGTATCGTCGTTAACAAACGAGACATATACATTCCCTTCATCATCTTCCTTAATATTTGGTGAGTTCATTTCTCTCAATCTGTTTATTATAAAGTTTTTTTGCTCGTCGAAGTTTTTTAAAGGAAGTTGATTGTAAAGTATCGTATTAGATAACAGTTCATCTTCATATTTTTCCAGTTTCCATAAAGCATCTTCTAATCTAAGCATTTAAATTCCTCCTTTCTGCCTTTTTAACAAGTAATAAAAACAACTACCTTTCGAAAAAAGGTTTGATAATTAGTTTTGTTTAATTCATCAGTATTAGAAATATAGGTGAATATAGTATGGGCGGCAAAGATATGAATAGTAGTTTAAATAAGAAGAAAACATTTGTTAGTCTTTCTATTAAACATTATAACATATTTTATAGGAATTTGTCAAAACCTGCCAAAAAAGGTAAGAATATAATTTATCAAAACGACAATTATCAAAGAAGGAAGGAAATTTCCTACTTTTATATCTTTTATCTCCAAAAGTCTTATTCCAATGGCAATTATCATTGCCCCACCCACGGCTGTAAAATCATTCAAATAATAAGGATTTGAAAGGAAAGAAAGCATTCCAGCCAAACTAACTATCGAACCTTGAATCAAAAATACACTCACAGCAGAGAATGTAACCCCCACGCCATAAACCGAGGCTAAGACCATAGAAGAAATTCCATCCAGAACAGATTTTAAGAAAATAACAGAGTTATCTCCTGAAAGACCGGCATTTAGACATCCAATTATCGTCATAGGGCCTATAACAAAAAGAACGGTGGCGGTAATAAATCCCCTTACAAAAGGTGTTTCTCCCTGTGATCTTTCAACGATGTTTGCCAATTTTCCTAGACCGTTTTCAATTCTCAATAACTCTCCAATTACTCCTCCCAGTGCCAAAGATACCAAAACCACGATCAAATTGCTTGCATCTAACCCCATCCCTATTCCGATCAAAAAAGTAGTCAGACCAACACTTTGAAATAAAATAAGTCTCAAATTATCTGGCAATTTATTCCCAATAAATGTTCCCAATGTACCCCCAATTAAAACGGCTAAAGTGTTTACAATGACAGCGATGTTAAACACTACTAATTCCCCTCCCTCTTTGCGGCATTGAATCCATTAAAAGTTTTTTAATAATTATACCAAAGAATCAAATGGATGTTTAATTACAAAAAACTTACAAAAATGAAGAAATTTTAAGATTTACCTTTCTAATTGCATTTATTTTTCTCTAAACTCTCATAAACGTCCATAATCGTTCTTATTCGGGTTTGTGGAAATGTTTCCATTAGTGCTATAATTGAATGGAATCATTTCCATTTATGACTTTTATTTTTAAAGTTAAGGAGATTTATTTTTTGAATAAAAGAAAAGTTTTTACCGGCATATTAATTTTTCTACTGACCTTTGTACTTTTTGCATGCAGTGGTGTTTTTTTTAAACTTCCCTTTGATCAAGAGATTCCATCAACTCAAAATGAAACGATTCTTCAAGCCTTTTACTGGGAGATGGCAACAGGTGATTACTTAGTTGATCATCCCGAAGAAGAAGATTTATGGGTACTATTGGAGGAGAGAGCTTCTGATCTATCAGAAAAAGGTTTTACAGCGGTTTGGTTACCCCCTGCAAACAAAGGTATGCATGGAGAAGATGATGTAGGGTATGGAACATACGACCTGTGGGATTTGGGGGAATTTTATCAAAAGGGCACGACACGCACAAAGTATGGAACAAAGGAAGAGTTAGAAGATGCGATATCATCACTTCATTCGAACAACATAAAGGTTTATTACGATGCAGTGTTGAATCATAGAATGGGTGCCGATGGGACCGAAGAGGTTAAGTTGAGTGACAGTAGCCCTGAGAAACCAGGCGGAACTATACAAGCATGGACTGTTTTTAACTTCCCAGGTAGAAACGGTAAATACAGTGATTTTACGTGGAATTGGCAATCTTTTGATGGAGTTGATTGGGACGAAAAAACAGGGACAAGTGGCAAATATTTGTTTGAAGGCAAAAATTCGGATAAGACGTTTGCTGAAGACTACTTAATGGGAGCAGACGTTGATTATGAAAATGTTGCTGTGAAAGAGGATGTTATCAACTGGGGGAAGTGGATTGTAAACGATATAAACTTTGATGGATTTCGCTTAGATGCCGTAAAACATGTTGATTATAGGTTTGTAAATGAATGGATAAACGATGTACAAGACAGTTCAACAAAAGATCTGTTTTATGTCGGAGAAGCATGGATAGAAAATACAAATGAATTAGCTAGGTTTCTTGACACTTTAGGTAATGAGAGTTTGAAAGTATTCGACTTTCCTTTGAGAACCTTTTTCGAAGATATGATCGATGGTGCAGATTTAAGAAATCTAAAATTTGTCGGATTGGTGAACAAAGAGGGCTATGAGGACAGGGCTGTTACTTTCGTTGAGAATCACGATACTAATAGGGACGAGGACAATAAGCCTGGAATTTACAGAAGAAAATATCAAGCTTACGCCTATATTTTAACCAGAGAGTACGGAATACCGGTTGTTTTTTGGAAAGATTACTACATATATGGAATGAAAGAAGGAATAGACAAACTATTAGAAGTTAGAAAGGATTACGCATATGGGCGAGGGTATGAAGTTGATAACAACGATGAAGATGTTTACGGTTATGTAAGAGAAGGACTACCAGAGGTGGAAAAAGACGGGCTTGTTTTATTGATTTCAGATGGAGAAACAAATGAAGTGAGAACCAAACGTATTAATTCACGCCAGCCTAACACAACATTCTACGATTATACAGGTCATATACAAGGTACAGTAACAACTGATGAAAATGGATACGGGGATTTCAAAGTTATAATGAGTGAAGATGAAGGTTGGTCAGTATGGGTACCTCTTTGATTGAAAGGAAAAAATCAAATACCAAAATCTTAAAAAGCTAATCGGTGATATGTCAAGAGGTAAAAATCAAAAAAATTGTTAAAAATTAGCGTAACTGACAATGCCCATACTTTCAGAAAAACACAAAATAGGCTTGAAAACACAAAAAGATTCACTTGTATCTATTCAACTTAGTAATTTGAATAGATTCGATTTTTGCTCAGCAATGCAAAAATCATGCGAACCAACTTACGAGCCGTGAGCGCGAGGGCTCTTTTGTGTTGATGAGTGGTAACCTCGTAGTATTTTTTCCGATAATACTCTTTGAACTCAGGGATATGATTTTTAACGGAGCTAGCAGCTTCGATAAGGTAGTATCGAAGATACGGATTACCTGTTTTAGTCATTTCTGTCTCATCAGAGGAATAATTCCCTGATTGACGTTTTCTCCAAGTCAGTCCTGCAAACTTAGCCAACTTATCATGAGATTGAAAGGAAGCTATCGTACCTATCTCACTGATGATACCAGAGGAGATAACAGGACCGATACCGTTGACAGAGATGAGTGATTGATAT
>NZ_AZRM01000023.1 GCF_002895605.1 Petrotoga miotherma DSM 10691 | reverse complement strand
TGGGGAGCGGGGGAAGGGCGCTAATAAAATTACTAAAAAGATATCACTCCTCCTAAAGCAAAAAAGAGGAGTGATATCTCTTTTAAATACTCAAAAATCTACCTTCTACAACTACTTCAATGTTTCTTTTAGTTCTTCTATAGTTATACTAAGAATATTTTTCTTTATTTGGTTTATGGTTTCTTCGTTTGCTTTTCTGATCTTGTTTTCTAATCTCTTATCAAAATCTTCTCCAAACCTTTGATTTAGAATTTCTATGATTAATTCTCTTTCTCCTTCAAGTTTCCCTTCTACTTTACCTTCCAATTTAGCTTTTTCTCTATCTTTTTTTGCTATCTCTTCTAATGTGTCAAACATTTTTGGCACCTCCATTTCTTCTAGCTCTTTGTACCTTTCTTCTATCTCTTTGTAATCTGTCCTCTTTCTAAGCAATTCTAAGAATGCGTTTCTGTGTTTATCAAACTTTTCTTTTTCTCCTTCTGGCAATTTCGATATTATCTCTTCATTTATCATCTTTAGCAACTCTTCCATTTTTTTTATCTTTACGTTTGGTTTGTCCGTTAATAAGATTACTCCTAGTGCATTCTTCATGTTTATTATCGTTTCTTCTTTTATATTACTTAAATTTATTAGTTCATAGTCAGCTTTTATTAAATACTCTTCCATGTTTTTTATCTTTGTTATCTTCTCTTTTACGTCCATTGGTGATGTCCATTTTGCTTTTCCATCGTAAAAGACCATCCCGTTAGTTCAGTTTGTTCACGTTTTAAATCTGTTTCTTTTATTTGTTGTGTGATTTCTCTTGGTAGAAAGGCTTTTAGGAAGTCGTAGAATATAGCTCTGTCTTCAAATAATTCTTTGAATATGGAATCTTTTATTGGATTAGACATAAGCTTCTCCTTTTTGGTTTATTTTTTGTTTGTCCAGTTTAATTATACCATATGTTTTTGAAGGTGTGTTATTTCTTCTCACGTAACTTTTGTATAATAAGTTTTATAGCGCCCTTCCCCCGCTCCCCACCCATAAGGAAAGAGGAAGAAGTTTTACCACACTTCCGCCCGTGAGGGTAAGTATCTTTATTAGCATCCTTTCGCTCCGCTGCCCACCCCTAAGGAAAAGATTCTTTTGTCCCTTCACCCCGAAGCCTGTTTATAAGATTGGTGAAGTGTTTTCTTTGTTAATTTAATTATACCATTTCTTTTTGATGATAGGTTTGTGAAAAAAGTTGACAAAAGCCGATAAAAATAGTAAAATTGAAGTGTATAAAAAAATAAAAGCCAAGGAACCCTTGGCTTTTATTGGTGGGCTCGGGTGGATTCGAACCACCGACCACCCGGTTATGAGCCGGAAGCTCTAACCAACTGAGCTACGAGCCCGTTTACGTAGATTATTATAGCATTTAAAAAAACATTTGTCAATACTTTTTCTAACAAAGACAATTTTCATCTGTTAGTGTGGTTTTGGGAGGGATAAATACTTCTTAAAGGAGCAGTTAGTGAAATGAGCAACAACGTGGAAAGCATAAAAAGTCAAGATGACCCTGTTAAAACGCTAATACGAAAATATCCAAGAATTATAGTACTAAAGGCGGTCTTCAATCTCTTAGACAACGAAGAAAAGATAGATCTCGAAAGTTTAGAAAACGAAGTCGTCAAGCTATTAAAAAATTAAAGGGCTGATCTAATCAGCCCTTTAATTTTAATTATTCGGTACATTCTCTAAAGGGTAAGAAAGCTTAACCCCCAACAAACAAGCTATTTTTCGAGGAAGGTCTGTGTTATCCATAATACCTACAAATTCCTCAGCACCAGGTCCATAAGCTAATATAGGTACCAACGCACCAGTATGATCATGTGTTGTCCAGCCAATACTTGCTCTTGCGCTTGTAATCTCTGCTAAAGCCTGTACTTTGTAGTCGGTAGATTCCAAATAAGCGACTTCTTCTTCTGACAAATCAAAACCATAATACTCTTTCACGTTGGACTTTAACTCTTCCATATCTTGAGAATTAGCTACAACCCAATCCGTAGTTTTTTGATAATTTCTAACCATTTCCAAATCCATCGTGTATCCACCTGATGACAAACCCAAACCTCCGGTTTCGTGATCAGCAGTGACAATTACCAAGGTATCGGGATTTTCTTTTGCAAAATCTAGAGCGACCTTCACAGCTTCATCGAATTCAACCGTTTCTTTCCAAATTCCAAAAACATCGTTATCGTGAGCTTCCCAATCGATTTGAGAACCTTCAATCATCACAAAGAAAGGAGCATCGCCTTTTGATAAAATTTCTAAGGCTTTGGCGGTCATCTCGGGTAAAAGTGGTTCAGCAGGCGTTCTTTCAGTAACGCTATTCATATGGCTTGAAGAGAATAACCCTAAAACCTTTTCTCCGGAGTAAGCCATTAACTCTTGCTTAGTGGTTATATAATCGAAACCATTTTCCTTTGCAACAGATATAAGATCTTTTCCATCGGCTCTTTGTGTAGGATCAAAATGTCTCCAACCCCCTCCTAAAGCAACAGTCAGGTTACTATTAACCAACTGTTCAGCTAGCTTGTCTTCATCGTTTCTACTAAGCACATGACCATAATAAGCCGCTGGTGTGGCGTGAGTTATTCTTGAAGTTGCAACCACACCTGTTTTGTAGCCTTGCTCAGCTAAAACTTCAGCTATTGTTGGTACTATTTCACCATTTGGAAGTACTCCTATAAACCCGTTGTTTGTTTTGTAACCTGAAGCAAGAGCAGTTCCCGCTGCAGCAGAATCGGTAACGTTGCTATTTGCAGAATAAGTGATAGCGTAACCAGTGTAAGGCATTTGCATCATGTAAAGCTCACGACCCTCTATATAACTCGTTAATAACATCTCGTTTGGACCCATACCATCACCGATGAGAAATATCACGTTTTTCACATCGCCCGCGAAACTGAGCAACGACACCACAAGAACCAACATAACCAACAAAATACCCTTTTTCATACTTTCTACCTCCCTGTGATTTTTTAGTTACTCTCTTCTTTAGAAGCTCTGCAAGCTGTTTTAGCGCCCCTTCGCCCCGCTCCCCACCCGTAAGGAAGAGGGACCGGCGGTCCCTTAAACCCTCCAAACATCCATAAGGAAAAGGGATGGTGAATCTTCTTTACGCTGTCCGCCCATAGGGAAGAACCTGCGGTCCCTTAAACCCTCCAAACATCCATAAGGAAAAGGGATGGTGAATCTTCTTTACGCTGTCCGCCCATAGGGAAGGACCTGCGGTCCCTTAAACCCTTTAAACAATCATGAGGATAAAAGAGTATAGCCTCGCAGCGCAGCCCGCACTACCAAACTCATTATAACCAAAAAACATTTGGGAGGTTTTAAAATATATAAAGAATTACTAAAAAATTGCACTATTTTTGGCTACCCCATCGTCTATGTTCAACTCAAAATTCTTCGACTCTATTATCTTCATTAACTCCCTTAAACTTTTGTTTTCGTTTCTCATTTGCCGTAAGGCTGTTTCTTTGATCCTCTTTCTCAAAAAGCTCAAGATGTTACTCTTTGTTTTTTCGTTCAAGTTATGATAATGAACTAAAAAGCCTCTATCTCTATTTCCCAACTTCCAAACGATAGGCCTATCTTTATAAAACTTCTTATGAAGTTTTAGGTAATCTTTAAAGACATAACCCCTCAACTCTTTCTTCACAATACGCTCCAATTCAGAGTGCTCCTTGAATAAGGTAGATAACAATCTATTCTCTTCATCGATTGAAAACCCAAAGGGGATAAAACCCGTATCCTCATTCAAAAGATACCTTTGGATCCCGTTATCTATCGTTATAAACCCCAACTTTTTTAAAATCTCCTCTTGGCTACCCATGTTGTTGTAAACCATAACAGGATTTTGGGAACTTTCTTCCGCATTTCTTTCCACATAATTATCGTAAGGTTCTCTTCGATGATAATTGGTTATACCTTCATCGAAAGGCAAAAGGTGGCTCAATGTTTTGATTTTGTTATCATAAAATTCTCCAATAAGCTTTTCTATTTTGACAAGTTCAGTTTGCTTCAAACCAAATTCGTTCAAATATTGGCTTTTCAACAGTTCTTTCAATGGTGGCAAACCCTTTACACCTTTATCGCCGGCAAAAGGAAAAAAGGCTGTAGGAATCCCCACCGTCTTATAAATCTCCTCAAAATTTCTCTCTTTCAAACTGTACAACTTCATCACCAGTATATCTATCAACCCTTCAGAAAGAAGCAGATAAGTATCAAGAGCGTTTTTCCTCTCTATAAACCCATAAAACTTAGAAACACTATCGATACTCACCTCGTTGAAATGCAGTTCGTTTGGATATATCTCGGTGTTCTGCTTTTTAATCGCCACGTTCAATCTGGCGAGTGCTTCTAACGCCTGAGTCTCAGAAGAATCCTCAAACAAGCCTTGTGGAACGGGAAGCTTTTTCAAATCCCCAACTTCCAAATCCACACTTCCCGCTATAAAACTCTCCAAGTAAGAAAACAAACTACTATTGAGTAAGCCCAAAAACCTAAAGATATCTTCATCTTTTGAAAAAAACAAACTACTACCCTTACAATCGAACAAGAACCCGGAAGGAAGGTATCTAAAAGTTGCCCCTTTCGAGGTTGTCATCGTGTAAGTTATTCCCTTTTTGAAATAGTACTTTCTATTTGGAAGATAGTTCCCCATTTTTGACAATAGATTATAATTCTCTTCATCGAAGGCTATAACCCACCACAAATTACCATACCATTTATTGTAAGGTCCACCTTTGGCATATGGGACCCATTTCTTTCCATCTTTAATATCCTCTCTTCTAACTTCCCAAAAGTACCTCAAAAACCTGTTGTTATCCCCAGTAGCTATCCCCTGTCGTGCATCGGCAAACTTTTCTAACGGCTCGTTTTCAAAGGTACGTACAACGTCTGAATCCACCCAATAAATGAAAGGAAACCTCGGAACCTTGGTAAAAACGTTCTTATCAACCCTAAAAACATACTTAGAAAGATAATTCTCTCTCTTCTTTTCCTCACTTGCCGTGAGGCTGTCTTTCCAAATAGAAAATAAAGCCCGTTTCTTAGAATCTTTCCCGTTAAAAGAGGTCAAGTTTATATATTCACCCAAACTCCCCTCCTCACTTGCCGTGAGGCTGTTTTTACTCCCTGCCGTGAGGGCGTCTTTCCTTGAACCCCCTTCGGGGCGCTTGAGACTGGCTTTCCTTGAACCCCCTTCGGGGCGCTTGAGACTGTCTTCAGCTCTTCTCAAAACAAACATCGCTGTGTCCACTAAAGCGTTATCAAACACCCCTCCAAGGCCAAAATGAACCAATCTCTCTATCTGAAAGTTATCTAATATGAATCGTCTTGTCTTCTCATAGCTCCCAATAAACATAAAGGTTTGAGGGGTAATCATACCAACAAATCCATCCATCTTCACCAATTCGCAACTCTTTTTAATAAAGCAGGCGTACAGATTTTTTTTAAACTCACTATAATCCTCGTTTATGTACCTCTTCAATTCAAAATCATAATCAGAAGAATCCAAATAAGGAGGGTTAGTCAAAACAATATCGTATTTCAAAGAAAGAATATCCAAAGCTTTCTTCAATCGATCATCGTTTATACCTGTTTCCTTTATTTGCCGTGAGGCTGTTTCCCTTAAACTTAAAACATCCTCTCTTCTCATTAAGCTCCCAATCTTTTCAAACTTCTTCAAATACTCATTCTGCCCTTCCTCATTTGCCGTGAGGCTGTTTTCCTTATGTGCCGTGAGGCTGTTTTCTTTCGGAACAGCTACTATGTTTGTTTCAAACTTCTCATAAGCTCCATCCTCCAAAGCCTTCAATCTCAACAACAAATTTGTAATTTCAACAGCGTTCTCATCGATATCTATACCGTATAAATTCTTAGTAATTATAAGTTTTGGAATCAAAGCATCATCGTAACCTTTATTTTGATACATCTCTCTCAACTTATCGTAAACCCCTATAACAAAGTTCCCACATCCACAAGCGGGGTCAATAATCTTAACATCCTCAATGTCCAAACCCTTCTCATCACCTGCCGTGAGGCTGTCTTCCTTGTGTGCCGTGAGGCCGTTTTTCCTTGAACCCACTTCGGGGCGCTTAAGGCTGCTCTCCTCATTTGCCGTGAGGCCGTTTCTTCCGTAATACTTCCCCAACGTATTTTCCACCAAATAATCAACTATCCATTTTGGTGTATAAAACTGTGAAATAACACCATTTTTACCCTTTAAATCCTTACTCGCCGTGAGGCTGTCTTTGCTTGAACCTCCTTTGGGGCGCTTGAGGTTGTCTTCATTGAAATACTCGTAAGACCAAGAAATAATCTCCTCTTTCTTCCAATCTTCATCTTTCACACTCTGAAACAAATCTCTGACTTTTTCTATCGTTTGGCAAGTAATTCTGCTTTTAATATCATCGACTAAATAACAACAATCAAAATTTCTATTCAGAAATTGCACCCCAGAAAGATAATCATCTAAAAGATTCGAATCTGAACCACTCTTTCCAAAAAGTTGTAAATCTCCCTCCATATTTGCCGTAAGGCTGTCTTTCCTTGAACCCTCTTCGGGGCGTTTGAGGCTGCCTTCCTTATTTGCCGTAAGGCTGTTTCTCTTTGCTTGTAATACTCTTAGAATAATAAAACTCAAAAAAACATCCAACAAAACTCTCTCCTCATCTGCGGCAAGGCTGTCTTTCCTTGAACCCCCTTCGGGGCGCTTGAGGCTGTCTTCCTCATTTATGACCTCTTTTTGCAGGATGCTCTTAAGCTCCAAAGACATTTTCTTAACGGATCTGTTCAAAATAAGCCACCTTCTCTTCTCTCTTTTTCACCCTAAAATCCTCTTCGCCCAAATAAATCAAACCTTCTTTTGGAACGATCTCTATCAACCTTGAAACGGTTCTATCGTCTAAAAAATTAACCAGCTCTTTTGGATTCAAGTTCGTAGAAATTATAACGCTTTTTTGGTTTCTATTCACCTCGTCTATAACAATTCTTATCTTCTGCCCAATCCAATCATACCCTTTGGCACCAAGATCGTCTATAAAAATCAAATCAGATTCAAGAGCTCTCTTAATAGCGACATCAGCACCCTCAAAATTCTCAAAATCCCTCAATACATCCAAAACACCAATACTACAACCGATAACAGCCGCCTCTTTCAACACAGTAAACCCTAGCCTACTCTTCCCTGTACCGTACCCTCCGTACAGTATCAAACCAACACCCTTTTCCCACAACTTCTCCTCAACGAAATAACGGCACTTCGTTAAACCATTCTTCAAATACTCATTCAATGCAAGAAAATTATCAAACGACGCATCAAGGTAAATCTTTGGAGAAATATCCCTGTAATTCCTACTCCCATTCAAATAATTCATGTATATCGAACACATATAATTATTGCCTAAAATCCCATGTGTTGGGCAATTCCAAGGATCCTTACAAAAACAACGCTTCTCAGAAGAATTTGGCATATTTGCTCTCTCCCTTATCGCAAACCTCTTTTTTCCCCTTCCTCATTTCCTGCGAGGCTGTTCCCCTTGTTTGCCATGAGGCCGTCTCTCTTAATTGCAAATCAGCAAACCAAAAAGCACTAGAACTAGCCCCTTTACCCTCCACATCTGCCGTGAGGCTGTCTTCCTTGTTCACCAAAAGTCCACCTTCATTGTTTGCCGCGGCGAGACTGTCTTTCCTGCTCGCTGTAAGGCTGTCTCTCTTGTTCACCGTGAAGCTATTTTCCTCATTTGCCGTGAGGCCGTCATCCTTCTTTGCCGTAAGGCTGTTCCCTTTTTGCGGATAGCAAATAATCAATCCCCTATCCTCAAGTTCGCTCAAAGACTTAGAAACGGTATTCTTGCTAAAAGAAAGAAGTGAAGAAAGCCTTCTAACAGAAAGCATCAAAGGTCCCTCCCAATAACTCTTATTAGCCTCATAAATCAAAAAGAAATAAAGCTTTGTGGCAGAAGAAGAAACCTTCTCCCTCGCATCTTCTCTAAAAAAATTGTTCAAAAGATTAAAAACATTCACAAAATCACCTCAGCATTCTAAAAATTTTTCCTTCCCAATAGTAATATCTGCAAAAAATCTAAAAAAAAATCCTTAAGGGGCGGTGGGCGGGAATAGATTAATAAAAATATTTTAAAAAAAACTCTAAAGCCTTTAAGGCTGCCCAGCCTTTAGCAGGATCACAAAGGGTGCAACCCTATAAATATCCGCTTTTTATTTCTCCCTACAAAATGAAAAAAAATATATTATATATTTTTATATATTTATATTAATAACATAAAACCTTATAGGGTGTCCCAAAAATTGACCCACAACTGGGTCAAATTTTGACCCAAAACTGTCCCAATTTTTGACCCACCTGTCCCAAAAATTAACCCACTAAGAGTTGGCGATCCTAATAAAAAATGAAATCCTTAAAGGGCGGTGGGCAACATAATGGGCGACAGAATCAAAAAAAAGAAGAAATCCTTATAAGGGGCGGCGGGCGGGAATAGATAATAAATCTTAAAGGCAAAGCCTTCAGCAAGATCACAAAGGACGCGGTCCTTTAACTTCCCTCAAGTTTTAAAAAAAAGGGATCGAAAAGGGACGAAGTCCCTTAATCCACAAAGGCCTCTCAGGCCTTTCAACAGAGATCAGAAGGGGCGAAGTCCCTTCCACAAGGGGCGGTGGGCGGGAATAGATATAATAGTAAACAATTATTTACCACAATTTAAGTATTCTTACGGATACTATTAGTGGAGGTGAGAAAATGAAAGAAATAGTAGGACTAATACCTGACCTTGTAAAAATGGTGGAAGTACCTGGCAACGGCAAAAAGAAAAAAGAAATCGTTCTAAACGCAGTAAGAGAATTCCTCAAATCCATCGGCAAATACTCTCCGATCATGGATCTAATAATCTCCATACTCATTGACGGAGTAGTAGCGTTACTATTTCCAAAACCAGAAAAAGCATAAAATGATTTCTCCCCGGGGAAGTAAGGCAAAACAAAACAGGAAACGCCCCAGAAGGGGTCTAAGGAAGCACAAACACACAGGAGGTGGTAACATATGGCAATGAACTTAGAATCAAGAAAAGCAAAGATAGTATGGATAAGCATAGTAGACGGAAAAGAAGAAAAAAAGTATAAAAGCTATGACTTATTCACAGACGTAGAAGCAGACATAAAAACCGCCTTACAAGGATTAGTCTCACTCTGTGAAAACACCAACGCGGTTTATTACTTCAACGAAAGCTACGAAATAATCTAAAAAGGAGGAAATAGCGAATGAGAAGATTAAGAATGAAATTCTATGACTCAGCAGAAGGAAAAAGCAAAACCCTATCAGTAGACGGAGTATTAGAAACACTAACGCAAGCAGAAATAGAACCAATAATGCAAAGCTTGATAGGCGTATTAGTACCAACAACCGCACAAGTAGACGAAGCAGAAATCGTTGAAACAACGACAAATGAAGTATTCAACCTCATTCAATAAAGAAACACACTCATGCCTCTTGACGGGGCATGAGTTTTTTTGATATATTAGTATACGCACGTATAATATACTTCCAAAAGGGGCGGTGGGCGGGAATAGATATAAAAATAAATTTCTTAAATTGATGAAAATCTAAAGGCAAAGCCTACAGTAGGATTACAAAGGGCGAAGCCCTTTAATCCACAAAGACCTATCAGGCCTTTAAACAGGGATCATAAGGGGCGAAGCCCCTTAAACCACAAGGGGTGGCGGGCGGGAATAGATATAAAAATAAATTTCTTAAATTGACGAAAATCTAAAGGCAAAGCCTACAGTAGGATTACAAAGGGCGAAGCCCTTTAACTCCTCTAAAGTATCTCAAGCTTGAAAAAAGGGATCATAAGGGGCGAAGCCCCTTAAACCTCAAGGGGCGGTGGGCGGGAATAGATTAATAAATAATAAAGGGGGAAACCACCATAAACCATCAAAACTACAACAAACTAACAGACCACGAACTAGTAACACTCTCCAAAAAAGGCGACAAAAAATCAAAAGAAACACTATTCACCAAATACAAAGGCTTCCTTGTCAACGAAGCAATCAAACTCACCCAAAATTGTGGCATAGACTTTGAAGACAGCTTTGAAAGCTTAACCTACCTCTTCCTATGTGCAATAGACAATTTCAATCTCAAAGGAAACTTCACAGGATACATGAAAAAATTCGTACAACTAAAAATAAAAAACGACATTGGAAAAAGAAAAGCAAAAATGCCCTACGTACCAAAAGAATACCCCTTTTACCTAAGAAACTTGGAAGAAGTAATGATTGTTGAAGAAGAACTAACACGCTATGAATAAATTTTCCTTCCATAAAAGGGCGGGCTTCAAAATGAAGAAATAAAGATTTCCTTCCTTGTGGGTGGGGAGCGGGGGAAGGGCGCTGACAAAGATTAAGCAAAACTTACATAAAAAGCACAAAAATTAATTCACAAAAAATCTACTTTTAAAAAGGGTCACAGGGCGAAGCCCTCCCCCTCCCAGTTTAAGGGACCGCAGGTCCCTTTTCCACATGCGTAGGTAGCGGGAGTTAAGAGACTGCAAGTCTCTTCCATAAAAGGGCGGGCTTCAGAATAAAGAAATAAAGATTTTCTTCCTTATGATCGAACTAGGGAATTAAAGGGACCGCAGGTCCCTCTTCCACATGGGTGGGCAGCGGGGGAAGGGCGCTAACAAAGATACTTTTCCTCATGGGTGGGCAGCGGGGGAAGGGCGCTAACAAAAACTAAGCACAGCCTACATAAAAAATCACAAAAATTAATTCACAAAAAATCTACTTTTAAAAAGGGTCACAGGGCGAAGCCCTCCCCCTGCTAGTTTAAGGGACCGTAGGTCCCTCCCATAAAAGGACGGGCTTCAAAATAATCGAACTAGGGAATTAAAGGGACCGCAGGTCCCTCTTCCACATGGGTGGGCAGCGGGGGAAGGGCGCTAACAAAAACTAAGCATAGCTTACATAAAAACCACAAAAATTAATTCACAAAAAATCTGCTTTTAAAAAGGGTCACAGGGCGGAGCCCTCCCCCTCCCCGTTTTAATCTCCCGTTAATTAACATTCAGTAAAATTAACTCAACAAGCGGTTGATTTTTTAAAAGAATATGCTATAATAAATTCGAAAAACAAAAAAATTTCACAATTTCAATTTAAAACAACAATTAAGATTTAATTTTAAACAACCACAGGGCTTTTATCAAAACAGCAATTCACAACACCTAACGGGGGGTTTGACTCGAAGATGCGAAAAGCAGCGGTTCACTTATTAGACATAGCGCTCATATTCATTATGAACGCCTTCATATTGAACCTACCATTAACCATCTCAATAATCTCATCTCTAATAATATACCTCGGGATATACTCATTTAGAACATACGACACAGAAACGATGAAAAGTTACACAGAATCTCTAATAAAAACCACCGTTGGAACTCTTGTGAGTTTCATAGTTATACTAATTATCTACTTCTTCCTCAGTAAGTACTTCAACAGATACTTTTTCCTTACCAATCTATTGTACACAATAACCCTCTTGCCAATAATACACAAAATAGAATACAATATCTACGAAAAACACATGCCTGTAAAAAATTACCTCGTAATAGGCAGAAAAGAAGAAATAGGCAACATAATGGAAGAAATCTCAGAAAAAGCCCTCAACAAAATAAAGTTCACCCAATACATAAACCCAAACCCAGTAACTCTCGATGAAATAATAAAACAAAACACACAAAAAACATTAACCCAAACAATACACGGCATAGTAATATCAGACCCAGAACTAGAAGAAAGGGTAAAACCACAAATACAAAACTACAAAGCAGAAGGTTTAGAGATTCAATACTTACCGAACATGGTAGAAAAATACCTAAAACGCATACCAATAGAAGTCGCTCAAAAATTCAAAGAATATTACGAGGTGGTGTTTCAAAAAGTAGAAGAGTACCCTTCAAAGAGATTTCTTGATATAATAATATCGACCATCGCTTTAGTAATACTCTCCCCAGTGATACTAATACTATCTCTAATAATACGCATTGAAGATGGAAAACCAGTAATATACACACAAGAAAGAATAGGCCTCAACAACGAAAAATTCACAATGCACAAATTCAGAAGCATGAAAAATAACACAGAAAACAGCAACGCTAAATTCGCAACAGATGAACAAGACAGAATACTAAAAGTAGGCAAAATTATTCGACCAATAAGACTCGATGAAATACTCCAGTTCTATGATATACTAAAAGGCGATATGTCTTTTGTAGGTCCTAGGCCTGAACAAATAAAATTTGTAGAAGAATACAACAACCTCATCCCTTTTTATTGGGCAAGGCACAAACTAAAGCCAGGCTTAACAGGCTGGGCACAGATCATGTACAAATACTCATCTAATTTAGAAGAAGTGAAAACAAAACTCAGCTATGACCTATACTACGTAAAAAATAGAGACATATTTCTTGATGTGAATATCGTGTTCAAAACCATAGAAGCGGTATTTTGGAAAAGGGGAGCGGTGTGAGTTCAATATATTTATAGTTACAATTATTGCCTATGCTGCAAAGATAGAGCAAGAAGGAGGATTCTTTTAAGGGATGAACATATTATTAATTAATAATTACTTTCCTCCAGAAATTGGAGCAGCCTCTCATTTATATTATTATCTTGCGAAAGAGCTACAAAAAAGGGGGCATGATGTCTATTATTTAACCGGAATTCCTCGTTATAATGTTGATAAAGAAACGTATGAAGAATATAAAAAACGGGGGAAAGTTTTTATAGAGAATGAAGAAGGGATAAAATTAATAAGGGTTAAACTACCTTATATAGAAAGGCACAAATTTATTAGAAGAGGAATTGAACACTTTGAGATAGCTTATAAAATGTTTCATTATACAAAAAGTATATTCAAAGGCCTAAGAATAGATGTTTCCCTAGTTTACTCCCCCCCTTTAACTCTTTATTGGACAGCAAAAAAACTAAGGGTAAAGGGGCATATTCCTTTCATATTGAATGTTCAAGATTTATTCCCTCAAGAAGCCATTGATTCAAATATTATTAAAAATAGTTTCATTATAAAATTCTTTAAGAACATGGAATTCAGGGCGTATGAAACAGCTGATTTAATCACAGTTTCTTCTCAAAAAAATAAAGAATTTGTCGAAGAAGTTTGTAAAGAAACAAAAAAAGTTGTAATTGTGGAACATTGGATAGATGAAAATGAAATAACCCCAGGGCCCAAAGAAAATGCATTTTCTAACAAATTTAATTTTCATAATAAATTTGTTGTATCCTTTGCAGGGACTTTAGGAAAATTGCAGGACATTAGAATAATTCTAAATTCTGCAAAACTATTAGAAGATTATAAAGAAATAGTTTTTCTAATTGTTGGTGATGGGATAAAAAAAGAAGAGAGCGAAAAAATAGCTGAGAAAATGAAATTAAAAAATGTTATTTTTGTTCCATTACAACCAAAAAATATTTACCCGCAAATTTTAAATTCTTCTGACATTTCATTGGCTACTTTAGAGAAAGAAGTGGAAACACCTACAATTCCTTCAAAAATTCTGAGCATAATGTCTGCAGGGATACCTATAATTGCTTCTATGAACTTAAACGGGGATGCTCCAAAATTAATTGAAAAGGCTAATGCGGGTTATGCCGTTCCTGCAGGAGATTACAAATCAATGTCCAAAAAAATACTTCTTTTGTTCAAAAACAAAGAGCTCAAAGAAGAGTTAGGGAAAAATGGCAGAAAATACATTGAAGAACATTTAAGCGTTAAAACTGCGGCGGATAAATATGAAAAACTTTTTCAGGAAGTAATTAAAACAAGGAAATTAAGGCATTTTTGAGAGTAAGCTTCAACACAATACTTTTTGCCAATTAGAAAAATTCTTTCAAGACAAACAAAATATTGGAGGAAATTAAAAATGGAAACAGTCATGTTCAAAGATAAAACTCTGTTAGTAACAGGAGGAACAGGTACTTTTGGTAATGCAGTAGTTAGAAGGTTTTTGAACACAGATATTAAAGAAATACGTATATTTTCTCGTGATGAAAAAAAGCAAGATGATATGAGAAGGTTCTATAAAAACGATAAATTAAAGTTTTTTATAGGTGATGTCCGTGATATTCAAAGTGTTCGAAACGCCATGTATGGGGTAGATTACGTTTTTCAAGCTGCGGCATTGAAACAAGTGCCTTCCTGTGAGTTCTTTCCATTGGAAGCTGTTAAAACGAATATCTTAGGAACAGAAAATGTTCTAACAGCTGCCATTGAATTTGGTGTTAAAAAAGTTGTTTGTTTATCAACGGATAAAGCGGTTTATCCTATAAACGCAATGGGCATGTCTAAAGCCTTAATGGAGAAGATATTCGTTGCAAAGTCTCGAACTGTCGAACAAGATAAGACATTAATTTGTGGCACAAGATACGGAAACGTCATGGCTTCACGAGGTTCAGTTATCCCACTATTTGTGCAACAAATTAAAAGTGGCAAACCCCTGACGGTAACGAATCCTGACATGACGAGATTTTTGATGAGCATAGAAGAAGCTGTTGATTTGGTTCTATACGCTTTTCAAAATGGTAATCAAGGAGATAGATTTGTTAAAAAATCACCTTCTGCAAAAATTGGAGACTTAGCCCAAGCGATGAAAGAAATCTTTGAAGTGGAAAACGAAATAAAAATAATTGGCACACGGCATGGTGAAAAGATGCATGAAACACTTCTTACAAAAGAAGAACATCTTGTTTCTGAAGATTTAGGAGATTTCTACAGAATTCCTGCAGACACAAGAGATTTAAATTACGAAAAATACTTTGAAGAAGGGACATATGACTTATCAAAGTATTTTGATTATAGGTCTGATAACACAACCATTCTGAATGTTGAACAAACTAAAGAGAAGCTTCTTTCTTTAGATTATATACAAAAAGAACTTGAGGACTTCAAAAAAGGTGGAACTAAGCCAATAGTGAGTGAAGGGTTTTAAAAACAGGGAAAGGTTGGATGTTACATGAAAATATTAGTTACTGGTTCAAAAGGATTTGTGGGTAAGAACTTGGTTTTAGAACTTAAAAACTCTGGATATGAAGAAATATATGAACACGACATAGATACTCCCAAAGATAAATTAGATGAATACACCAAAAATTGTGAATTCATCTTTCATTTGGCGGGAGTGAACAGACCTAAAGATCCTAATGATTTTATGAAAGGCAATTATGGTTTCACTCTTGAACTTTTAGAAAAACTCAAAAAGAACCATAATAAAAGTCCAATACTTTTAACTTCTTCTATTCAAGCCGAATTAGACAACCCTTATGGTAAAAGTAAAAAAGCAGGAGAAGAGTTATTATTTCAATATTCAAAAGAAAATGATACTGATGTATACATATACAGACTTCCTAATCTTTTTGGTAAATGGAGTAAGCCTAATTACAATAGTGTGGTATCCACATTCTGTTATAATATAGCAAGAGATTTAGATATAAAGATTAATAATCCGGAAGCAGAAATGACCCTTTGCTACATAGATGATGTAATAAACGAATTTAAAAGAGCATTAGCTGGTAATCCAACAAAAAAAGGTGATTACTGTTATGTTCCTATTACCCATAAAATAACGGTAGGAGAACTAGCAGAAACTATAAAAAGTTTTAAAGAAATGAGAAAAAGCTTGGAAGTACCTGACATGAAAGATCCTTTAATTAAAAAATTGTATAGCACTTACCTGAGCTATTTACCAGAAGATAAATTCAGTTACGAGCTTAAAATGAATGTAGATAATAGAGGATCTTTCACTGAGTTTATTAAAACATTAGACAGAGGTCAAGTCTCTATCAATATCTCTAAACCCGGAATCACCAAAGGAAATCACTGGCATCACACAAAAAATGAAAAATTTTTGGTTGTGTATGGTGAAGGAATCATTCGATTCAGAAAAATAGATTCGAAAGAAGTTATAGAATATAACGTAAGTGGGGCTAAATTAGAAGTAGTGGATATTCCTCCTGGATACACACACAACATACAAAACATCGGGGATACGGACATGGTTACAGTTATGTGGGCAAACGAACCTTTTGATCCAGATAATCCTGATACCCACTATTTGGAGGTTTAGTTGTGAAAAAACTCAAAGTGCTGACAGTTGTCGGAACAAGACCAGAAATAATAAGACTTTCTCAAGTGATCAAGAAACTAGAGAAATCAGAAGCTATTGATCATTATTTAGTTCACACAGGTCAAAACTATGATTATGAACTCAACGAAGTCTTTTTCAAGGACTTAGAATTAAAAAAGCCTGATTACTTTTTAAATGCCGCCACTGAGAATGCTGTAGAAACTATAGGAAATATTTTGATGAAGATAGATCCTGTTTTAGAAGAAGTTCAACCAGACGCCTTTTTAGTCTTAGGAGACACAAACAGCTGTCTATCTGCCTACGCAGCAAAAAGAAGACATATTCCTGTATTTCATATGGAAGCGGGTAATAGATGTTTCGATCAAAGGGTCCCTGAAGAAATGAATAGAAGAATAGTTGATCAAATAGCGGATATAAACTTAGTATACAGTGATTTAGCAAGAGAACATCTAATTCGAGAAGGGTTCCCTTCTGATAGAGTCATAAAAACAGGAAGCCCAATGTATGAAGTACTTCAAAGTAAAACAAAAGAGATTGAAAAATCTCAGATATTGAGCAAATTGGATTTAAAAGAAAACGAGTATTTTGTGATTTCTGCTCACAGAGAAGAAAATATTAACTCAGAGAAAAATTTCAAAGGCTTAGTTGAGAGTATAAATGCAATTGCCGAAAAATACCGGCTTCCAATAATTTTTAGCACTCACCCAAGAACAAGAAAAAAGATTGAATCAAAAGGAATAAAACTTCATCCATTAATTCGAACTGAAAAACCTTTTGGTTTCATAGATTATATTAAACTACAATTAAATGCCAAAGCCGTTTTAAGTGACAGTGGGACTATAAGCGAAGAAACTTCAATATTAAAACTGAAGGCTCTTAACATTAGAGAAGCTCATGAAAGACCTGAAGCAATGGAAGAAGCCACAGTAATGATGGTGGGGCTTAACAAAGAAAGGATATTTCAAGGATTAGAGATATTAGAAGAACAAGGTAAAGAAACAATAAGGCCTGTGTCAGATTACTTAGTATCCAACGTATCTGAAAAGGTTCTACGAATAATTGTTTCATATACAGATTATGTGAATAGGGTGGTGTGGGGGAAATAAGATGAAAGTATTACAAATAAATACAGTTTGTGGAACTGGAAGCACAGGAAGAATTGCTTCAGACATTCATAAAATGCTTAGAGAACGAGGACATGAAAGCATAGTTGCATATGGTAGGGAAACTGCTTATAATTGTAATAATACTATAAAAATAGGAAACAATTTAGATTTTTATAGACATGCTTTAAAGACAAGAATATTAGACGAACATGGATTTGGTTCAAAAAATGCGACTCGTAAATTCTTAGAAAGAGTAAAAAATTATAACCCGGATATAATTCACCTGCATAACGTACACGGGTATTACATAAATATAGATCTTTTATTCAACTTTTTAAAAGAATACAATAAACCTATCGTATGGACTTTGCACGACTGCTGGGCATTTACAGGGCATTGTGCACATTTCGATTATGCTAATTGTTATAAATGGGAAACTCATTGTCAAAAGTGTCCTGAAAAGAAAAGTTACCCTAAAAGCGTTTTTCTTGATAATTCTTACGACAATTTTGAAAAAAAGAAAGAGTTATTCATCGGTTTAAAAAATATGACTTTAGTTACCCCATCGCAATGGTTGGCAAATTTAGTAAAAAGATCTTTTTTAAAAGAATATCCTGTAAAGGTTATAAACAATGGAATTGATTTGGATGTTTTCAAACCGACTCCAAGTGATTTCAGAAAAAAATACGATTTAGAAAACAAGTTTATTATTCTAGGTGTTGCAAGTCCATGGACAAGAAGAAAAGGCTTAGAATATTTTATCGAACTTTCTAAAATGCTTAGTGACAAAGAAGCAATTATTTTAGTAGGATTATCAAAAAAACAAATACAAGATCTGCCTAAGAATATTACAGGTATAACGAGAACAAACTCAACTAAAGAACTAGCTGAAATATATACCGCAAGTGATGTATTCTTTAACCCTACATTGGAAGAGACCCTTGGATTAACTAATATCGAAGCTCAGGCTTGTGGAACACCAATTATCACTTTTAACACAGGTGGTTCAATTGAAACGATAGATAGCTCAACTGGGTATATAGTTGAAAAAGGAGATTTGCAAAAGGTAACAGAGATAATCAAAGAAATGGAAAAAGAGGGAAAACAAAAATATTCAAAGTATTGTATTACAAGAGCAAACAATTATTACAATAAAAGCAAGAAATTTCAGAAATATATTGGATTATATAAGATTTCAATGACTATAAATATAAGAGAAAACACAGAGAATAATCTTTTGAGAAAGGATTAATTATATGCAATTGAAGAAAACTTTTTTAATATTACTACCTTTGATAACACCTTATATTATAGTAGATTTTAGACTTGATCAACTACTCTATCCCTTAATTTTTATGTTTATATTTGTATTTGGTTGGAAGGATAAATTTATTGTTGATTTTTTTGTTCTAGGAACTGTAATTTCCTTCATTCCAGTTTTTATAGGGACTATAAGTAGCAACTATCTGCCAGTTATAAACAACGTTGATATAATTAAAAATACTTATAATATTTTAAAATTATTCCTATTTGTTTATATTGGATATTATTTTTCTAAAAAATGGCATTATGAAAATAAAGATATAATATTTGCTACAAAAATTATTATTATTATATCTTTTGCTGTTAGTTTTTCCCATTTCATTTCAGTAGCATTTTTGAGCTCTGATAATGCTATAACTGAATTTCTAATTAAAAATTATCATCTTCTTCCCCAATCTACTTTAAGTTTTAGATATCCTGGGTTATTTATGCAACCAGCCACTTACGGCATTTATTTTATATTTCTTTCTTTTTTTGTGATTTCTTTAAATATGCCTAAAGTATACTTGCTACTACTATTTCTAAACGGACTTTTAGCTAATACCAAGGTGTTTTTATTTTCTATACCGGTTGTTATATTGATGATGATAAATTTTAAAAAAGTTAAAATAAGTTTCGATTTTAAAACTATAGCAATTTGGTCGATATTAATAATCGCTATATTTGCTTTTTTTAACATTTTTTCTGAAGAAATTCTCAGAGTTATCAATCGCTGGGAAATCTTTTTCGAGGATCCTCTTGCAGGGCGTGGTGAAAACGTAATAGCGGAAAACATTAATTATATTCTAAAAACGGCACCTCTCTTTGGTAATGGTTTTACTAAAAATCCAGTTATTAGCGAAATATATGGAATTTGGGATTCAATGTATAATGAAGAACTGACTTTCGGAGGAATAACATTTTTAACTATTAGATTTCTCATTATTTTTTATTTATTTAATTTAGCCTTTTCAAGCATTTCTAGTAAAAAAAATATACTTCTTCTTGTATTTATTCTTTATACAGCTGGAATAGGAATTCATCCTTTTTTTCAACAAAGAATCATCGAAATAGTATCTTTAATCATTGGTATTTTACTGTACAAGAAAAGATATTGCGACAATAATTACAGTAAAGAAATCAACAAATACACTCACTAAAATTTAAGTAGTACTTTCCACGTACGGCGTGTTAGATCATAATTAATTATCAACGAAAATGGGATAATGGTTAGAAAGTATTTATGTCTTTGAAATTGGTTTGCTTTTTTTTTGTTGAAGGTAGTATAATCTTTTTACATTGTTCAAAAATTGAACGAAGGTGTTGAATATCATGCAAGATAATGAGATACTCATATTAGAAGAATTGGAAAAGAATTCTAATATAACTCAAAGAGACCTTTCAGAAAAAACAGGGTTATCCTTAGGAATGGTGAACATACTCTTAAAAAAGTTCATCAAAAAAGGGTTTTTCAAATTAGAAAGGTTAAACAGCAAGAGTTTCAGGTACATATTAACCCCAGAAGGATTCAAAGAAAAGAGTAAAAAGACAATAGAGTATATGAAAATATACTATAGAAGAACATTGTTGATAAAACAAAACATAGAAAGAATAATACAAACATATGGAAGAAATAGAACTTACGTTCTATTTGGGAAAGATAAGGAAATGTAAGAAATAATAGAAGACAATAAACTTAATAAAAACAGGAGGCACCAATGAATCCTCTAATTACTGTTGTTACTGTTACCTTGAATAATAAGAATGGTGTAATAAAGACTCTTGATTCTATCTTAAAACAAAAATATAATAATATCGAGTTAATTGTTGTTGATGGTAAATCTGAAGATGGTACGGAAGAATATATAAAAACCAATAAAAATTTAATAGAGAATAAATTAAAACGATTTTTGTATATATATGAAAAAGACAACGGTATATATGATGCAATGAATAAGGGGATACAAGCGTCAACCGGAGACTGGATAATTTTTATGAATGCAGGAGACACTTTTTTTGGTGATGAAGTTATCTCCAAAATATTTGAAGATGACTCCATTTTTAAGGAAGCGGCCATCATCTATGGAAAGACTAATTTAATAACTAATGAGAAACTAAAAATGATCCTCAAACCCAAAAATTTGCATAATATAAGTTATAGAATGATTTTTTCACACCAATCTGTTTTTGTAAGAGCTCATCTATTAAAAAATAATTTATTTTCAAATAATTATAAAATATGTTCAGATTATGATTTCTTCTTACACATGTACCAACAAAAAAGGAAATTTAAAGAAACAGATCTGATTATATCGAATTTTGAAGAAACAGGTGTTTCCTCAAATAACAAACTCAAGGTATGTTATGAAACAAAAGAAATATCACTGAAATATGCCTCCAAAAAAGCGCAAAAGATAAAGATATATATTATATTTTATACCACTATTATAAAAATCTTTATAAAAAAATTGCTTCCCCTTTCATTAATTTTCAAGATTAGAAAGCTGAAAAATTCGATATATTCTAAAACAAATAAAAGTAACGCTTAGATAATGATTGAAATCATTTACGATAGATTTGAAAAAAGTACAAAAATAAAAATCTCTCTAAACCTAAAAACAAAAGCAACCATTGTAATTTTTGTTCTGTGATTATATTTTTGATATTGTATTAGCAGGAAAGGAAAAAGGAGGAAACCACATGAAAACCGCACTCATCACAGGAATAACTGGACAGGACGGTAGTTATTTAGCAGAATATCTCCTTGAAAAAGGATATACAGTTCACGGGATAATAAGAAGATCCTCTTCTTTCAACACAAAAAGAATAGATAACATATACCAAGATCCTCATGAAAAAAATAGAAGATTGATCCTATACTATGGAGATTCGACTGATTCCACAAACTTAATAAGAATCATGAAAGAAGTTGAACCCGATGAAGTATACAATTTAGCTGCTCAAAGTCATGTTAAGGTTTCTTTTGAATCGCCAGAATACACTGCTGAAACGGTAGCTTTAGGAACATTAAAGATTCTTGAAGCTATCAAACTATTAGGATTGGAAAAAAAGACAAAGTTTTATCAAGCAAGTACATCTGAATTATACGGAAAAGCGCAAGAAATACCTCAAACAGAGAAAACACCTTTCTATCCGCGAAGCCCATACGCTGCTGCAAAGTTATACGCCTATTGGATAACTATAAATTACAGAGAAGCATACGGATTACACGCCTCTAATGGCATACTTTTTAACCACGAATCACCAAGAAGAGGTGAGACCTTCGTCACAAGAAAAATCACAAGGGCAGCGACAAGAATACTTGTTGGAAGGCAACAAAAGTTATACTTAGGAAATTTATCAGCCAAAAGAGATTGGGGTTATGCCCCTGATTATGTAAAAGCCATGTGGCTGATGCTCCAACAAGATGAACCAGATGACTATGTAATAGCAACGGGAGAAACACACAGTGTAAGGGAATTCTGTGAAGAAACCTTTAATAACTTAGGGGTTAGCATAAGATGGAAAGGCGAAGAAAGAAATGAGAAAGGCGTAGTTGACAGTTTAGAGAGAGAAAAACTCGAACAAGTGCTTGGTGATATCAAAACGCCACTAAAAGTAGGGGATACAATAATAGAAGTTGATCCAGTATATTTTAGACCAACAGAAGTCAATTTATTAGTTGGAGACCCAACAAAAGCAAAAGAAAAACTAAAGTGGGAACCACAAGTGAAATTCAAAGAACTTGTAAAAATAATGGTAGAAAACGATCTAAACCTTGCATTGAAAGAAAATCAAAGAAACGAATGGATAAAAGAGTAGAAAATATTTGAAAGGGGTTCTTTTTAATGAATAAAGACAGTAAGATATACTTAGCTGGACACACAGGGTTGGTAGGTTCAGCCATATACAGAAAATTGAAAAAAGAAGGATACACGAATATAATAACAAGAACACACAAAGAATTAGACTTAGCAAACCAACAACAAACTCAAGAGTTTTTCAAAAAAGAAAGACCTGAGTATGTTTTTTTAGCAGCAGCAAAGGTTGGAGGGATAAAAGCAAACGACACATATCCAGCAGATTTTGCTTACATCAACATAATGATTGAAAGCAATGTAATTAAAGCATCATATGACTACGGGGTAAAGAAATTACTCTTTCTTGGAAGTTCATGTATATATCCAAAACTATGCCCACAACCAATAAAGGAAGAATATCTACTCACAGGACCTTTAGAACCAACGAACGAGGCGTATGCGATAGCAAAGATAGCGGGATTAAAAATGTGCCAATACTTCAACAAACAATATGGGACTAACTTCATAAGCGTAATGCCAACAAACTTGTACGGCCCAAACGACAACTTTGATTTGGAAACATCCCACGCATTAGCAGCTATACTAAGAAAATTCCATGAAGCAAAAATAAACAACAAACCACACATTGAGGTATGGGGAACAGGCAATCCAAGAAGGGAGTTCCTACATGTAGACGATTTGGCAGATGCTGTATTACATCTTATGAACAACTACGATGGAAATGAACCAATAAACATAGGGACAGGAGAAGATTTAACGATAAAAGAACTCGCACAATTGATAAAAGAAGTTGTAGGATACGAAGGAGAAATAAGATTCGACACAACCAAACCTGATGGAACACCAAGAAAGCTTTTAGATGTAACAAGATTGCATAGCACTGGATGGAGACATAAGATAGAATTGAAAGAAGGATTAGAACTTACATACCAGTGGTTTAAGGAGAATTGGGGAAGTTAAAGAGGTTGCATTCACTAAAATAAAAGTGATTCTTTTTACTAACAATTGCGTTGATTAGCCTTAGTTGATATAGTTAACAAAAATCAATCAGATGTTGAAATCAAAAAACGTTGAAAAAGTTGAGGAATGGATAGAAAAAGCTAATAATCTAAAAATCAGAAAGATAGATAAATTTGTGAATGGGTTAAAAAGAGATAGATAAGCGGTTAGAAAAGCATTATATATAAATACAACAATGGACTAGCAGAAGGTTCTGTGAATAAACTAAAAGTTATTAAAAGGATAATGTATGGAAGAAACAAATTTGAGATGTTGAGACAGAAAGTTCTTTTTCTTGGGAATAATGGATAATTCAACAATCAGTGGAAAGAACCAGTATTCGGTTAGCCATATCAAGCGAATTAATGGAGTTGTTAGGGGATGAAAAATAATGAAAGTATTACACATAGTAGCAGGCGAATTAAGCGGTGGTGCTGCACGTGGAGCATATTGGCTACATTGTGGATTAAGAGAACTGGGAGTAGAAAGCAAGGTATTTACAAATAGTAAAATCACTTATGACGACGATAATGTTATTACGACTGTGAAGTCAAAAAAAGATAAAGTTCTTAATATCATACGAGGGCATCTTGATAACGTGTTTTTATTCTTTTATCCCAAAAGAAAACGGACAGCATTTAGCACTGGAATGTTCGGAGTAAATTTTACAAAAGTAAAAGAATACAAGGAAGCTGATATTATTCATCTACACTGGATAAATGGAGGATTTGTGAATATCAAGCATTTGGGTAAGGTAGATAAGCCAATAGTGTGGACTATGAGAGATATGTGGCCGATGACAGGGGGATGCCACTATTCTATGGGATGCAAAAAGTACAAAACAGGCTGCGGTAATTGTGAACAATTGAAAAGTACTAGGAGTTATGATCTTTCAAAGTTAGTCTTAAATAGAAAAAAGAAATATCTCCCAAAAAGCATAAAATTGGTTGGAATAAGCCAGTGGTTGTCTGATGAAGCAAAGGAAAGCGAACTGTTTCGGAAGTTCGATGTTCGGACAATATCAAACAATATTGATACAAATGAGTTTTTTCCGGTGAATAAAAATGTGGCGAGAGCTATTTTAGGTATTAACACAGATAAAAAAGTGGTTTTATGTGGGGCTATTAATCTTCATGATTTTTATAAAGGTTTTAGTAAGTATATAGAATCGCTGAATTATTTAGATAAAGAGAGTTACTTTTTATGCTTTTTTGGCAATGTAGATAAAAGTGTAGTTGAAGATTTAGGATTTGAGTATAAAAGTTTTGGATATTTGCATGATAACATTTCTTTAAGACTTGCTTACAGTAGTGCAGATGTTTTTATCGCACCAAGTCTGATGGATGCTTTTGGTAAAACATTGGCAGAGTCTATGGCGTGTGGTACTCCTGTGGTATGCTTTGACGCAACAGGGCCAAAAGATATAGTAACGCATAAAGTTGATGGATATAAAGCCAAGCCATATGAAAGCAAAGATTTAGCTTATGGCATCGAGTGGGTATCTCACACTGAAAACTATGATGAACTTTGTAAAAATGCTAGAGAAAAAGTAGTTAGAGAATTTGACAGCAAAATAGTGGCTAAAAAATATATAGATCTTTATCAAGAAATTTTGACTAGTAATGGTTCTCTCACGAAAACCTCAGGTAATTAAGCTGGAAGTAAACTAGGTATCCTTATTTTTATAAAGAAATGGAAAAAACTTTACTGAAGTTGAAGTGTATCATATGTGCTTTAATATTTACTGAAGATTTGGAACTTAGCTGCTTTTTTTGGAATTCGGAGATAGGTTAATTGTATTACGTTGTTGTTCTATCTTTGATGTTTAGTCTGCTTCTGTCATATTCGGTATGTGTTCAAACAATTTGGGTAGTGCTTTTCTAACCTCTTATATTTTGCACTTTTATAAATAATACCAAATTCTTTAAACATTTGCTCATACTTTATTTTACCTATTCACTATTTCTGGAAGGAAATCAAAAGAAATAGTTTTCCTTAACTTTAACGATTTATTCTATTCACTAAAAGGAGTTGACCGATAAATGAAAATCACAGTTGTAGGTCTGGGATATGTGGGCTTATCATTGGCAGTACTACTTTCTCAACATAATGAAGTATTAGCCTTAGATGTGATAAAAGAAAAAGTAGACATGATTAACAACAAAAAATCACCCATAACAGACAAAGAAATACAAGACTACTTAAATACAAAAAATCTTAATTTAACAGCCACAACTGACAAGCAAAAGGCTTATAAAGATGCAAAATATATAATAATAGCAACCCCTACAGATTATGACACAGAAAGAAACTATTTTGATACAAGTTCTGTTGATAGTGTTATAAAAGATGTACTTGAAATCAACCCAAAGGCAATAATGATAATAAAATCAACTATTCCCGTTGGATATACCAAAGAAGCAAGAGAAAAGTTCAAAACGGAGAATATAATATTTTCTCCAGAATTCCTAAGAGAAGGAAAGGCCTTATACGATAACTTGTACCCTTCAAGAATAGTCATTGGAGAAAAGAGTAAAAGAGCAAAATTATTTGCAGATTTATTATTACAAGGAGCAATAAAAAAAGATGTCCCAACATTATTCACAGACTCCACAGAAGCCGAAGCGATAAAATTATTTGCCAACACATATTTAGCTATGAGAGTATCTTTCTTCAATGAATTGGACACCTTTGCTGAAATAAGAGGATTAGACACTAAACAAATAATAGAAGGAGTATGTTTAGATCCTAGAATAGGAAACTTCTACAACAACCCTTCATTTGGCTATGGTGGGTACTGTCTTCCAAAGGATACAAAGCAATTATTAGCAAATTATGAAAATGTACCGAATAGTTTAATGACAGCCATAGTAGAAGCAAACAGAACAAGAAAGGAACACATAGCAAATATGGTAATAAAAAGAAATCCAAAAGTAGTTGGAATATATAGATTAACAATGAAAAAAGATTCAGATAACTTCAGGCAATCAGCTATTTTAGATGTCATGCAGATCTTAAGAAAATACGGAATTGATATAATTATTTACGAACCAGAACTAAAGGAAAACAACTTTTATCATTTAGAAGCAATTAACGACATTAACCAATTCAAACAAAAAGCAGAGTTAATACTGACAAACAGAATGCATGATGAATTAAAAGATGTTATGGAAAAGGTTTATACTAGAGATTTGTATCAGAGGGATTGAAAAACAATGTTTGCAAAATTCTACTTTTTATAGTATAATCTTTTTACATTGTTCAAAAATTGAACGAAGGTGTTGAATATAATGCAAGATAATGAGATACTCATTTTAGAAGAATTGGAAAAGAACTCTAATATAACCCAAAGAGGACTTTCAGAAAAAACAGGATTATCATTGGGAATGGTGAATAGACTTTTAAAAAAGTTCATTAAAAAAGGCTTTGTTAAATTAGAAAAGTTAAACAACAAGAGTTTTAGGTACATATTAACGCCAGAAGGATTCAAAGAAAAGAGTAAAAAGACAATTGAATATATGAAGATATACTATAGAAGGACGTTGTTGATAAAACAAAACATAGAAAGAACGATACAAACATATGGAAGAAATAGAACTTACGTTCTATTTGGGAAAGATAAAGAAATGAAGGAAATTATAGAAGGGATATTGAAAGAGTTGAGAGTTAAATACATAACAGAAAACGATGTTGAAAAAATAGAAAGTACTAACGTTGTACTATACTGGAATGTTGAGGATAGAGAGAAACTCGAAGGTTTGAAGAGTGAGTTTTTGATGGATAGCATTTAAGTAAATATTGAGATCAAAGAAAGTTGAAAAAGTTGAAGAATGGATAAAAAAAGCTAGTAATCTAAAAATAGGGAAATCCTTTTTCTTGAAAAGAATGGATGTAATTCAACAATCAGTGGAAATAACCAGTATTCGGTTAGCAATAGCAGGGGAATGGATCTTGAGCAATTTTGAAACAGAAGCTCTAATCCCGTATCAAATATATAACACAAGTTAGTAAGCTTGCTATTATATGTGAAATAATGGCACTTAAATTGCCTAAGGCATTGCAATCTATCTATACAAAAAGGAGAAGAGCGTGTATAAAAAAATGAAATTACAAGTAGAGCCAAACCATTATTTCAATGAATTTTACGACAGCAAAGAACGCTGGATTAGCTATTGGCATCAAATTAACGAAATTATTAAATTAAATCCAAAAAGAGTGCTTGAAATTGGAATTGGAAATAGCTTTGTGTCTAAATATCTTAAAGAGAGGAAATTAAATATAGTGACTTTAGACATTGATAGCAGATTAAATCCAGATGTGGTGGGAAGTGTTTTAAATATACCCCTTAAAGATAATTCTTTTGATGTTGTAGCTTGTTATGAAATTTTGGAACATTTGCCTTATGAAAATTTTAATAGGGCTCTCTCTGAGATATTCCGAGTCTCTAATTCTTACGCAATTATATCTTTACCAGATGTAAGCAGAGTTTATCGTCTATATGTTCATATTCCTAAAGTGAGTGTATTCAAGAGATTGATTCCATTACCAAGAATCAAAAGCCCAATTCACAAATTCGATGGAGAGCATTACTGGGAAATAGGGAAAGCTGGGTATCCATTAAATAGAATTATAAAGGACATCCAAAAAGCAGGATTTAAAATTGAGAAAACCTATAGAATATTTGAAAATCCATATCACAGGTTTTTTATAGCGAGAAAGGAGAAATAAAATTTATGCTAAAAGAAAATCCAAAAAGTTTCAGTCAACATTCCAACCTACAACTAATCTCTTTTCTTAAATGGATATCTTAGTAATTTACGCTTAAATTATATTTATTATAAATGCCCTTTTGCGATAATGCCCAGAGCGGGGAATATTACTTTGGGAGATTATTGGGGAGTTCCCAGAAAATTTGATAATGGTAATAAAGGGTATTTTACAGTTCTTATAAGCAATAAAAAGGGAGAAAAACTATTTTTTAGTTTAGCGAATGTGGTTTTTTTTAAATGCAGATCTTGAAAACATAACGAAAAGAAATTTTAAGTTGTTTAAAGGATATTACAAAAATTTTGAATTAAAAGAAAAAGTAATGAACGATTTTAATAAAAATGGATTTAATTACGTTAGGAAAAAATATCTTAAAGAACAACCATTTATTATCGTTATATTTCGAAAAACTTTCTCTAAAGTAAAACACATGGGAAAAATAACTTTGAAAAAGATTCTATCCAAACAAATGGATGATTAAATTTGAAAGGTGAAAAGAATTGAATCAGTATAAATCCTTAGTCAGAAATTCTTTTTTGTTTGCAGTTGGAAGTATTGGATCCAAGACTATTTCTTTTTTTATGTTACCTCTGTATACAAGGCTTTTATCAACTAACGATTATGGACAACTCGATGTTTTACAAACAACTATTTCTTTGTTGATTCCTTTGGTTACTTTTCAAGCAATAGAAGCTGTGTTTCGTTATTCTGTCGATATGAGAGAAAAAGTTTATGCTTCAAGTGTTTTAATAAACGGGCTTTTTCTTAGTTTGGTTGGCATCGTTATATCGTTCATACTTTTTCCTCTCTTCACAAGCTTTGAGCCTTTTTCTTCTTATACTTCTTTATTCTACTCAATAATGATTCTTTCGATGATTGACGGCATTATGAAGCAGTTCGTAAGAGGTTTAGAGAAAATTAAAACCTTTGTTGCTTCTGATTTGGGATATACCGCTTCCTTCGTCTTTTTTAATATAGTTTTTCTTGTTTATTTAAAAATGGGGTTAAGCGGTTATTTTCTTTCTATGGTTTTGGGACATTTAGTCAGTATTGTAATTATCTTAGTTTTTGGCAGAATTTTTAAATATTTAAATTTCAAAGCTTTTGATAAATCATTGTTGAAGACTATGCTTATTTATTCGATACCTTTAATTCCTAACGGTTTGATGTTGTGGATCATGAATGTTTCTGATAGGTACATGTTAACTTATTTTTTAGGGTTCAGTGCAACGGGTATATATTCAGTTTCTTATAAATTTCCTTCCCTTATTACCCTTGTGAATGGGATTTTTTTTCAGGCATATCAACTCTCTGCTATTCAAGAGTATGGAAAGAAAGGTTACGAAGATTTTTATAAAAATATCTTCGGGGTATTATCTTCCCTCTTGTTTGTGGTAACTGGGTTGATTTTGTTGATTCTAAAACCATTAATGAGTGTATTTGTTTCTGAAGCATTTTACGAAGCATGGAAATATGTACCTTTGTTACTAGTTGGAACTGTATTTCAAGCTTTTTCAAGCTTTTTTGGAACTAATTATACAGCTTCTAAAAAAACAAAAGGTGCTTTTTCGACAACTATATTTGGTGCAGTGGTAAATATTGGCATAAATATTATATTGATACCTCTGTGGGGGATTCAAGCAGCAGCTTTCTCTACTATGGCGGCTTATTTGGCGGTGTGGTTAATGAGAATTATTGATACAAAGAAATTTGTTGGAATAAGAATCGATTGGAAAAGTATAAGTCTTTCAATTGTTGTCATTGCTCTTCAATTTGTTGGTTTGTATTTCGTTGAAAATAGATATTTGTTTTTTGTTGGAGAAACGGTTTTGGTTGTGGCTTTGTTGTTCATACAAAGGAAGTATATAAAACAAGTTTATAATTTTGGTATGAATTTGCTGAAGGAACTACGCGCCTCTGCAAATTGATGAATTTATAAGTGCACTTGGCAAAACCAAAAGAGAACCAAAAACGGGTGTTAGCTAAATGAATATGGTTTTTTCTATCGATAATTAAGGATTATAATCTTTTTATACTGTTTAAAAATTGAATCAAGGTGTTGGAAATTACTATGGAACTTACGAAGCTCAAGAGATATTTGACCAGTTTAAACCCGAAGAGATAGGAATAGTGCCACTAAAATTTGAACATGCGTTTTATTGTAAGAAGTGTGAAAACATGGCAACGGCAAAAACATGTCCACACGGAAAAGAAGACCATGTGTTCCTTAGTGGGACAAAGGTAAGGGAGATGCTTTCAAAAGGAGAAAAACCACCAAAAGAGTTCATAAGAGCCGAGGTAGCAGAAATACTGATGAAATACTATATGGGTAAGTGATTTAGTTAATTATTAGATAAAATATTAGATTGTTGAAAATATACAAGGCGTCTGCATAAGGCGTCTTTTTTTATTGGTTGAGCCTTTATGTTTTCGACTGTAGAATCCAAGCTTAGCAAGTACAAATCTTTTGATTAATATTATAGAGAAGCTTTTTTCCACTAAAAACTGATTATTAAAACAGAATTTCTACCCAATCTTTTCATTGACATATAGTATAATCTAATGCGAGGGGGAATTGAGTTGTGAAATAAAGCAAAAGTGCACTAAATTTTTTTGATGTTAAAACCTTAATTATATTTGGAGTTGATAAATAGTGAAGGTATTGTTCATAACGAATTTGTTGCCATTTTCTCATAATCCTGCACGTGGAATTTTCATAACAAATAGGCTTAAAACTATGCAGAGTTTTAATATAAACTTCGTTGTTTATGGTATTACTTCTAAAGATTCTTTTGGAATAAAACTTTTGAAAAAGATTCTTTCTATACCAAGCGTAAATTCTACTGATTCATTTTATGAAGTCGATGGTGTAAAATACAAATATGCGTTTTTTAGTAGAAGTTTAGGTGATGTCTTTAATTCGAGAGTATTGAAGAAAAATAATCAAATTAAAGATTCAAAAGAAGTTGCAGAGGATCTGTTTAATAAAATTAAGGATGACGAGTTTGATATAATCCATGCCCATGGGATGTATGACGCACCTGCTGGATTAGTTGCTAAAGTATTGTCTGAAAAGTTAAATATTCCGTATGTAGTTACTTGCCATGGTAGTGATATAAACTTAGCAATGCCTAAGGCAAAAGAATTGTACGTTGATATTTTAGAAAATGCTGCAAGGGTCATCTTTGTAAGTAATGCCTTATTAAATAAAGCTAAATCTTTTGGATATGCTGGTGAGAATTCTGTTGTTATTCCCAACGGAATTGAACCAGATATCTTTAAACCTTTGGATAAAGAAAAGATAAAAGAAGAACTGGGGTTATCTAAAAAGGTTGTTGGGTTTGTAGGTGGATTGAAGAAAGTAAAAAGGGCAGATAAATTGCCCGATATTTTTTCTTATATATCTTCAATCTACGATACTGAGTTTTTAGTTGTTGGAAATGGTGAGTTAAAAGAAAATATTGAAAATGAATGTAAGAAAAGAAGGTTGAAGGTTAATTTTGTTGGAAGTGTTTCTCATGAAGAGGTACCTTATTATATGAATGCGATGGATGTGATGATACTTCCAAGTAGGAATGAAGGATTTGGGGCTGTTGTTATAGAAGCACAGGGGTGTGGGGTGGCTGTTGTTGGTAGCGGTAACGGAGGTATACCTGAGGCAATTGGAGATGGAGGAGTAGTTGTCAAGGAAGGAGAAGAGTTTGAAAAAAGGTTTGCTGAATCGGTTGTAAAATTATTAGAAAATCCAATTGATGGTAGTTATTTAAGAAATAGGGCTTTGGGGTTTTCGTGGGAGAGTATTGTAGAAAAGGAAATAGAGGTGTATAACGAAGCTTTAAATAGATTTGGAGGAAGTAATGCCTAAAGAGAGAGAATTTATTAAATCTTTTTTTCAGTTTTCAATGGGTCAATGGATAGCTGCTTTGATTTCTTTCATCACTACTCCTATTACCACTTGGCTTATAATCCCAGAAGAGTTTGGTAAGGCATCGATGTTCACCTTAGCTTTCAATTTGCTTCTCAATATCGCACTTCTTGGAGCGGATCAGAGTTTTGTTCGGATGTTTTATGAAAGGTCTGAGGATAAGAGAAGGGATTTACTTTGGGATTCTTTGTTGCCTAGTTTGAGTATAGGCTTTGTGGTTTTTGTTGTAATTGGTATTTTTTGGAGAGAGCTTTCTTTTGTTCTTTTTGGGGATTATACTCATTTTCTTCCGATTTTTCTGTTGGGGGTTACTATACTAGTTGGTATTTTAGAAAGATTTTCCACATTGGCTGTTCGGATGAAAAAAAGAGGTATCGCTTTTTCTACATTGAGGGTAATAAACGGAGTAACAAATGCGGTTTTTACGATTTTATACGCCCTTTTTGTTTCAAGAAGCTTTTATGCAGTTATAGTAGGTCTGTTTTTTTCTCATATAGTTACCGCTTTATTAGCGATCTTTTTTGAAAGAGAATTGTGGTTTGGTAAGTTCAAGGTCGATTTTAATTCGATAAAAGGGATTGTTAGATACGGTCTTCCTTTTGTTCCTACTTTTCTAATTATGTGGCTTTTTCAATCGATAGATAGGTTGGCGTTGAGGAATTATTCTGATTTTACAGAGATAGGTTTGTATTCTGCTGCTTTCAAAGTGGTTGCGGTGATGAATTTAATCCAAACGGGGTTTACTATGTTTTGGACTCCCGTTTCTTATGAAAGTTATGAAAAAGAGCCAGAGAGTAAAGGGATTTTTGAGAAGACTTCTGTCATCATCGCTGCAGCGATGTTTGTGTTTGGATTGCTGATAGTTGTGTTTAAAGATGTGATATTTTTGCTTTTAGAAAGCTCTTATAGGCAGGCGGCTGGGATTAGTTCTTTTTTGATTTTGATGCCTATTATGTATACCGTTTCGGAAACGACGGTTGTTGGTATCAATTTTATGAAAAAAACATATTGGCATATGTTGATAGCAACTGTGGCAGCAGGGGTTAACGTGTTTGGGAATTTGATGCTTGTTCCTGTGTATGGTGCAAAAGGTGCAGCATTTTCTACAGGGGTGTCGTATATAGTTTTCTTTTGTATGAGAACGTTTATATCTAAGAGACTGTTCCCTGTTAATTATCATTTGGGTAAATTTTTCATTAGTACGTTTGTTTTTGTGATCGTTGCTTTTATAAACACTTTTGTTCCTAATTTGGTTTTTCAGGTTGTGTCTGCTGTTTTGGGTTTGGTCGTTGTAATGTTTGTGTATAGAGACCAAGTGAAATATGTGTTCGATTTGGGAGTTGGTTTGATGAAGGAAGTGAAGGAGAGGGTAGTTAGTAGGTGAAGGAGGGTGTCGGTAGGGCTTTACCAAGGTCACCGAAATACTCATGGAATATTATATGGAAAAGTAATTTAGCTAATTTTTAGATAAAATATTAGATTGTTGAAAATATACAAGACGTCTGCATAAGGCGTCTTTTTTATTGGTTTGAGGTTTTATGTTTTCGACTGTGGAACAAAGCTTGGCAAATTCTGTGAAATTTTTGATATATTTTTAGATTGGTAAATTAAGGTGCAATGTAAGGAGAAAATTTGTTGTTAATTATGTAGTAGAGACACAAAAATTTTTTTAGAAAGGATGTGAAACTAATGATTAAAAAAATAGGGAAAATGTTTTTAAAATAGCTATAGGATACTTTTATTGGATACTTGTACTTTTTTAGAGAACGGTTGAAAGACTTAAAAGAAGGTAAAATATTCAAATGTCTATTTGAAATATCGATTTTTGTATAGTTATTATAGATTGATAATTATCTGATTAAGTTTTTAATTAAGCTTTTGGTAAATATTATAAAGGAACTTTTTTCCACTAAAAGCTGATTATTAAGACAGAACTTATACCCAATCTTTTCACTACCATATAGTATAATCTAATGCGGGGTCATATTTTTTTACCCCGCTTTAGTATTGTTTAAGAGTCCGCCTTTTACAATCATCCTTCTAATACAGCATTGAAAGGTCAATCAAGTATCAGATTTATGGGCGGAAGATGGGTAGCAAACAAACTTTAGAACGAACTTAAAAGTTCAGATATTATAAGCGTTCTATTACCCACTCATTTTTTAAAGAAAATAGTTGTTTATGCTTATATTGTATCATCAAATATCATAGAGGAGAGTAAAATAGCTTTGGGGGTGATTTTGTGAATAAAAAGGTAATAGGTTTAATGATTTTAGCAGTATTTTTTTTAGCACTAACATTAAGCGGAGCACAAATAGAGACAGAATGGACAGTTACTGTCCGCAAAGATGAAATGACGGGTGAAGAGACCAGGTATGTATTATCACCTCTGGTCCTCCCTGTGAGTCCTGTGGGGTTACGCTATCGGAGTATAAAAGCTGGCTTAGGGGTAGGTTATGCTGGAGAAGATGAATGGGTTTATATATGGTTTAATCAGATTCCCATTTTTGATGATACCGAATTTAAAGGTGATTATGAAATAATTAATACGAAAATAAAATGGAATGAGAAAGTAGAAGACGTACAATTGTACCGTGAATGGGCTTCAGATGTTGTTTATTTTTTAGATAGTGAAAACGTTGTTTCTAAAATTATGAATTCAGATATGATGTTGCTTGAGTTAAACTTGGATGGTGAAAGAGTTTATTTTCAATTCCCATTAGAAGGAGCACATAAGGCAATTAATGAATTATATAAAAAGTTCCCTCGTGAAGAAGAGGAGAAGTTGGGTTCTCTATGGACAATTAATGTCAGTAAAGATGTAATGACAGGTGAAGAGACTTGGTATGCATCATCACCCGAGGTCTCTCCTGTGAGTCCAGTGGGTTTACTCTATCGGGGTATAAAAGCTGTCTTAGGTGTAGGTTATGATGGAGAAGATGAATGGGTTTATATACAATTTAACTTCCCCCCCATTCTTGATGATACCGAATTTAAAGGTGATTATGAAATAATTAATACAAGAATAAAATGGGATGATGAAATAGAAGGCGTACAATTGTACAATGATGGACTGGCTTCAGATGTTATTTATTTTTCAGATAATAAAAAAGTTGTTTCTAAAATTATTAATTCAGATACGATGTTGCTTGAGTTGATCTTGTTTGGTGAAGGAAATGTTTATTTTCAATTCCCTTTAGTGGGAGCAGCCGAGGCAATTAATGAATTATATAAAAAGTTCCCGAGTGAAGTAGAAGAATAAGGAGAACGAGGGTTCTCTGTTGGGTTTTCTCCGTGTGTTGGGATTAGCTTATTATATGTTGGGGCAATGATTTGGTGTTTATCCGAATATTACAGAATAAACAAGGTAAGTTTTTAGAAATAATCGAGATATAAAAAAATGAGAACTAATTGTTATATGGATCGAATACAAATAACTTAGTCACTTTAGAAACAGAAAAATTTTGAAAATGGTAGTAGGTTTTTATGAAAATTAGAGAATACAATAAAATAACTCAATTTTCAGCTGAGTTTGACAGTTGCAAGAATGTAAGAATTCTTAAAGTGGCATGAATAATGGCAAAAAAGCGTTTTTTTGCTTTCTCTGTTTTTCAAAAGTGTCACCACATTCCTTTTTTTCTTTATTTATCAGTGCTTTAGCCTTGCGCTTTGCTCCTTTCTAACCCTTTAATTCCCTCATTTTGGTCCTGTAGTTTTAGTTTCTCTATGAATTCCTCATACGAATGCACTTACTAAACGAAAAGTGTACCACCCTATCACACAAATCCTGTATAATAAATTTGAACAAAAAATTGTGGATTTTTGTATTTTAACAAACACAAAAGTCAAAGAGCGATAGCAAAAGGAATGGGGATACACAGAGCGACGGTTAAAAGAGCTATCATGCAAGGAGGATAGAAGAGAAACTTGGTATCAATCAAAAAGAAGGATAGAGGAGACAACTATCGGAATGATATTGCTCATGGACTTTTGTCATTAGAAGCTTTTACAAAAGAAAAGGTTCAACTACTACTTTTGATCTTAATACAATTAGCTTCATATAGTATCACTAAAAAGGATAAATAGAAACTTTAGAAACAGAAAAATTTTGAAAATGGTAGTAGGATTTTATGGTGGTTAAAGAATACGTTAATATAACTCACTTTTCAGAAAATTAATAAAAATGAGTTTCAAATACTGAATAAGGTGCAGGAGGAGAAAGCGATATTTTGAAAGGAATCATTTTTTAAGCCATGATGTAATGGGTGTTTTAGAGTTCTGAAGAGAGTAAAATTATAAAAGATAGGGGGATACGGTATGAGGGCAATGTATGTATCTGATGTTGGAGATGGTTTATGCATGGCTCTTCGCACATCTTATGGAGAAACAATTCAAATTGATTGTGGTAGCCAACAAGGAAGTGATGTAGCATTAAATGGGCTTATGAAATTTTACAATCATTTATCTAGCCCTGACATCTTTATGCTTTCTCACTTTCATTTGGACCATTACAATGGGCTTATGCTGGCTTCCTCTAGGGGTTATTTTCCCATGCCTTGGGAAATAAAGGAAGTGTATTATCCCAAAATTCCTAAGTTTCGGGAAAAAGAAGAATTTATGCTTTGTCTATTAACAATGAATCTTAGAGTTTTTGGCAATGAAACAGGTATTATGGAATATGATTTTTTGAAAACAATATCAAGAATAACCAGAGGGTCTTTTAAATACAAACCTGTTTCTAAAGGTGATGTAATAAATATTGGTGGAACAACCTTTGAGGTTTTATGGCCACCACCAGTAATTGATGAAGAAGGAACTTTGTCTGTAATACGGCAAGCGATAAACGATTTTAATATAGCAATGGAAGCGGATGAAAAAATAAAAGAACTGTATCAACGTGTAGAAAAAGAAGGCTTATTTAGGGCATATTTTGAACAGGAGCAACGAAGTTACTCGGGAGAAAGAGACAATGCCGGTAAATTGGTGAATAACGAATATAAAGAGAAAAAGCTTCCCGATGTTGTCAAGAAGGCAAATGATTCTCTTAGAAAAGCGGCAAATCATTTAAGCCTCGCTCTATTTGAGTACAATGGGCTATTGTTTTTAGGGGATTTGGAGAAATCCGAAATAAGAAAAGTAGTAAATTATTTGGAATCTGTCGGTAAAAAGAGGTTTTATGTGTTTGTAACACCACATCATGGCACACATTGGGACAACTGCTTAAAAAAGATTGATTGCATTTATTCCATCACTTCCAATGGCAGTAAATTACATTCTCACATAAAGCGAGGGTTTAAGGATATATCTAGAATGTCATTTGCAACTTATGTTAATGGCGATATAGTAGTTCCTCCTTTCATGCCTACGAGATCCCACCGATTTTATCCGTGGTGGTTTTATGATGATAAATATTGATGTTGCTTTACCTAAAAGTAAATCAAAAGTTCACTTCGTTCCCCTCATATATGCAATGCTGTACTTAAAAAAAGAAAAGACTTAGCTTGTGGAAAAGCTGACCACAAAGTAAAGGAGGTTGGAAAAATAAAATGAATGATAATAAATGGTTCAACTCTTTCAACGTTCTTTGATTTCAACGTCTGTTTAAATTCATTTACGAAGGTTTATTATGCTTTCAATAACTGGGCAATCTGAACTATCAATTCACAGCTAATATGTTTTTGTAGTTGACTTGCCTCAATATAGACAGATCGCCTCATTCTTAGGTGACTTCATCCAAATCGTTATTCTATCTCCTAATACCTCATGTTTAACGTATTCTAAGTTCTCATCCAACAACTTAACTATTTCTTCCATCCCCCTCATCCTCTTTTAAGTGATTTTTAGCCATTGTATCATCTAAGGTCAATTAATCTAACCATTGATGAAAAGAACCCGAAAAGTGTACCACCCTATTGCACAAATCCTGTATAATAAATTTGAACAAAAAATTGTACAGGAGGAAAAGAAAGGTGATAGGGAAGATACAATACAATTATATAAGATTTTTGTATTTTAACAAACATAAAAGTCAAAGAGCGATAGCAAAAGAAATGGGGATACACAGAGCGACGGTTAAGAAAGCTATCAAGAACCCAGAACAGAAGTATCATATGAACGTTGATAGAGATAAACCAGTAAATGGTGATTTTGAAAAACGTATCAAACATTTGTTAGAGTACAATTCAAAGCAACCCAAAAACCAAAAGTTAACTAAAAGACGTATATATGAAATCATCTGTGAAGAAGGATACAAAGGAAGTTATTCCTCCTTCACCTATCAAGCAAGGAAGATAGAAGAGAAACTTGGTATCAATCAAAAGGAAGGATAAAGGAAGCAAAGGTAGATACATAAGTATAGCGATATTGATGAAGTAGGATACGTGCAGTTATCGCTTGCAATAGCAAATACTGAAGAGAAAGTATTTATTAAGTGAGAAAATAACAAAATGCTAAGGGGCAGACTGAAATTCCAAGCAGGTTCGGCAACTGTTAGGATTTCCTAAAGGGGGTCAGGAGAGATGGAGAAAATGGTTTTGAGAATATTTCAAAAGGAAATTGAGCGACAATGTAAATTCGCAATTATTGCTATAGGGCAAGTAAAAACAATTATTGCTATAGAGCAAGTAAAAACAGGATCATCAAATAATAATTCAGACATAGTATGGTATGCAATACAAAATTTTTTGGTAGCTGTAGGTAATATCTCCAAAATTTTTTGGCCTACACGAAATAAGGAAAGGGGGGAAGAGTTACGAAGAAGCTTAGGTATTGAAGATAATTCCCCTATACAACCAAGGAACTTTAGAAATCATTTTGAACATTTTGATGAAAGATTAGAGGAGTGGGCAGAATCTTCTGAAAGGCTTATTCTCGCTGATTCAAATATAGGACCCTCAAATATGATAACTGGAATAGACCCAAAAGATTACCTTCGTAACTTTGATCCTACAAGTTGGACACTTACTTTTAGAGGAGATAAATATGAGCTGAAACCGATAATAAAGGCTATTTGCGAGCTTTATCCAAAAGTTTCAACCGAAGCGAGTAAACCATGGTGGGAGTAATATTTTGCCATTGCCTAACAGTAGATAAAAGATAAATCCAATTTTCCCCAAAGTCACAAGCTGTCAAACTTCTTTCATGCGGGGGACGTTATATGCTATATTATTTAGATTGCCAAACTAAAGGATAAAAAAGATGTCTGCACTAAATTTATGGCTGCTGGCCGGATGGCATCAATTAGTGGAATCTCCAGGAACCCCAACAACAAAGAAAGAAAAAATTAGCAAAAGCATTTGGGCAAAAGGGAGCTGAAAGAACATGGAGAAATTGATGAAAGCCTTTGCTTCGTTATAATATCCATTTCGATAGATAGGACTTCAATAAACCTGCAAGTTGGAGAGGATTGAGTCAATCATGTTGGTTTTGGGAAAACAAAACGTATGCATTAAATTCTTTTCGATTCTATATTTATATTTGTTAAAAAAAGATTCTTTTGAACTAATCCATATTATTTGAACTCTTCTTTTAATTTTTGTTATTAACTTTTAAAAAGTTAGCACCCCTATAAGCTATAATTTAAATGTGTTGATAAAAAATAAAGAATTAGGAGTTTGATAGGTATGAAAGATAAGTTTAATGAAATTGAAAGGTTTTTAGAAGGTATATTACCGGATAGTAAAATAACCACATTTATGAAAATTATTAAATTTCCATCAACGGTATCTGATTTTTTATTTGAAATAAAAATAAAAAGATTTTTAAGTGAAATAGATAGAATTACTCAAGGTAAAAAGGATAAATTCATGAAAAAAATCAAAAACAAAAATGATCTGAAAGATTTAGGTTTTAAATTGTTAAATATTATTAATGATTCTGACGATGAAAATAAGTGTGTTTTAATTAGTAGATTATTTATTTTATTTATCGAGGAAAAACTAAATGAAAGAGATTTTTTTAGAATTAGTTATTTGATTAATAGGAGTTATTATAAAGATTTATTTGCGCTAAAAAGTTTTTCAAATCACAATACAATTTGTACGGGTGATTCTATTGCTGATAAAGATGTTCTCGAGAGTTTGTTTAGTTATGGCTTTATAGAAAATAGAGGGATCGATGGGGGTAATTCAAATTTAAATAGTGGAGGAACTATTTATAGTATTAATAGATATGGAATTATCGTAAGGGATATTCTTTAGCTTTATGAAAATGTATAGAAATGGTGAATGCATTGAAATAATAATTGAAGATCATAAAAATATGAAGCAAAATTAAAAGAATCGAATTATGATCTAACCAATCTTTTTCACGGACATTTAATATTATCTAATGTGTTCTTTTTCTTTTTAATATTTTTTGCTGTATAATTGCCATGAGCTCTCAGTTCTTGATTTTGTAATCTGTAATGACAGTTAGGATCATATTGTTTCACCCCACTTTAGTATTGTTTAAAAATCCGCCTTCATTCTTAGGTCCCTTCTAGGGCGTTTCCTTCTCATACGGCCTTGAAAGGTCAATCAAGTATTGGTGTTATGGGCGGAAGAGGGGTAGAGAACAAGCTTTAGAACGAATTTAAAAGTTCAGACAGTATTCCCAATAAGACAAGGAGAAAGAGGTGGCGAAAGTAACACTCAACCCAACGTATTTGGTTGATTTGAAGAAAACTTTTGATAGATGGTGATGAAAGCATGTTGCCTATTTTTGCTGGTAGTTTGGTTCATTGGTTAATTCCCTGAGCTGGATTGTTGATAATTTGCAACAATGTATGAACAGTATTAAGTATCAATATAGATGAAAGGCAAGCTGCCATTAGGTGGGCTCTATGGAAAAAACGGAGATGAAGAAAATTGTATCCAAAACAATAAGATGTTGAGTTTTGGAAATAAAGAACTTTCTGACTATAATTACCCTAAGATGATTGAAAAAGAGCTGAAGGATATATTGGAAGAAATGGAATGTGTTGAGGGCAGAGAGATGAATAAATCGTGGATACAAGAATGGATAAAAGTAACCTACAAATAAGAAATATAGGCAGACGGTTTTGTAACTCAGCAAAAAAGGTTTGTGACTTCTGGCACTCACCCAAATCCTTCACAGACGCTCAGAACTTTTTTGTGATCGGAACGTTATTTGCCATCCGAAAGCAAAAAAAAGAAAAGAATAGAAGGTGAAAATATGGAGTTATTTTCTCAAAGAAAAGGGATCAAACCAGTTAAAAGTATCATCCAAGTAGAGAATATAGACGAGGATTTGCGTATTGGTTTGTGGAATGCTTTAACAAGGTTCTACTGGGAACAGGTAACAGATAAGTTGATTCCTTTTAACAAAAGCATTGGTATTCTATTTAGAAAAATCTGGCTCGATTATTTTAAAAGTCCTCTCGATACTCTAAAGGATTATTGGCCTGATACTTATGAGAAAATTCGGAAATATTTCTTTGATTCTGAATGGTACGAGGTTTATGACTTTATAGAGTTTATTGCCAATAATTACCCTGGTGAGTATCTAAATAATAATTTTATGAAATATTGTAATACTATTTTGGAGCGAGAATTATCTGCATATCGTTTTGTTGGAGGTAAAATTGCGCAAATAACCTCGGAAGAGGAAATTTCAGAAATAGAAGAAACGTTAAAAATTACCGAACCTTTAAAAGCGGTTAACACCCACATAAAAAGAGCTTTGGATTTACTAGCAGACAGGAAGGCGCCAGATTACAGAAATTCAGTTAAAGAGTCCATAAGCGCAGTAGAAGCTATTTCCAACCTTATAGCAAATAAGAAAAAAGCAACGTTAGGGCAGGCATTGAAAGCAATAGAGTCTAAGGTTAGTTTACACCCTGCTTTAAAGAACGCATTTAGTAGTTTATATGGGTATACAAGTGATGCCGACGGAATACGTCATGCTTTACTTAGTGAATCTAACCTTAGTTTTGAAGAGGCAAAATTTATGTTAGTTTCATGTTCTGCTTTCGTCAATTATCTTATTAGTAAAGCATCAAAAGCAGGAATTAAATTAGAAGGTCACGAGAAATAACAATATTGCGAACTTACTTTGCTTGTCTAAATCCGTCTTCGATGGATTTCACAAATCCCAAAAACTTTTGTCAAAATATTTTGTAGTTGCCTTAATAGCCGGTATTTATCGGTACTAAAGCAAAGGGAAACTAGATTATAAAGGAAATAATCATAAAATTCGTTGTTGAGTTACTTTATTTGTCGCATATGCGGTCTAGTGGATTTTTGTTCTTCCGTAATCATAAAGAAAATATGCGAAGTTCTACTAAAAATTACTTAGAGGGGCGCTGTGCTTTCTCTCTTGTCGTTGCTTACTGTTGCCTAACAGTGGATAAAAGGAAAATCCAATTTTCACCAAATCCACGAGCTGACAAACTTCTTTCATCTGCAGCACGTTATATGCAATGCTATGTTTAAAAAAAGAAAGGTCGATCTTGTGGAAAAGCTGATCACAAAGAAAGGAGGCTGGTAAGAACAAAATGAGTGATAAGAAATGGTTCAACAAAGGTGTTGAACTTACCAAGCTTGGCAGATATGAGGATGCACTAAAGGCTTTTGAAAAAGCTATTGAGAAAAATCCACAAGATGACAAAGCCTGGTACGCCAAAGGTGTTGCACTTGCTAAGCTTGGGAAACATGAAGAAGCGATAGAGGCTTGCGAGGAAGCTATTGAGATAAATTCACAGTTTGCCAAAGCCTTATTCAACAAAGGTGTTGAACTTGGTGAACTTGGGAGACATGAAGAGGCGTTAAAGGCTTACGAGAGAGCCATCGAGATTAATCCACAGTATGCCGAAGCTTGGGTTAACAAGGGTGTTGCGCTTAGTAAGCTTGGTAGACATGATGAGGCGATAGAAGCTTATGAGAAAGCCATCAAGATTAATCCACAGTCCGAGAAAGCCTGGTTCAACAAAGGTTTTGAACTTGGTGAGCTTGGGAAACATGAAGATGCGCTAAAGGCTTATGAGGAAGCCATCGAGATTAATCCACAGTTTGACATAGCCTGGCTCAACAAAGGGAATGAACTTAGCAAGCTTGAGAGACATGAAGAGGCACTAAAGGCTTGTGAGAAAGCTACCGAAATAAATCCACAGCTTGCTGAAGCCTGGTACGCCAAAGGTATTGAACTTGCTAAGCTTGGTAGACATGAAGAGGCGATAGAGGCTTATGAGAAAGCCATCGAGATTAATCCACAGTATGCCGAAGCCTGGTTCAGCAAAGGTTTTGAACTTGGTGAGCTTGGGAAACATGAAGAAGCGATAGAAGCTTACCAGAAAGCCATCGAGATTAATCCGCAGTATGCCGAAGCCTGGGGCAACAAAGGTGTTGAACTTAGTGAGCTTGGGAAACATGAAGAAGCACTAAAGGTTTACGAGAAAGCCATTGAGGTAAATCCACAGTTTGACAAAGCCTGGTTCAACAAAGGTGTTGTACTTGGCAAGCTAGGGAGACATGAAGAAGCGCTAAGGGCTTACGAAAAAGCCATCGAGATGAATCGACAGTATGCCAAAGCCTGGTATGCCAAAGGTGTTGCTCTTGCTAAGGTTGGGAAGCATGAAGAGACGAAAGAGGCTTACGAGAAAGCAATTGAGATAGATCCAAAAAATGCCTTGGCATATACCAACTTAGGAGAACTATTCTTTAAATTTGGAAATCTTAAAGAGGCTTCTGAAAAGATTGAAAAGGCGCTCAATATAAATGGGAGACTTGTTTCTGCATGGAGTTTACAAGGCAGAATCAAAATTGAACAAAAAGCCTATGATGCTGCAAGTGAAGCCTTTAAAAAGGCAATGTATTTGGATATAGGTAATCCAATACATTTCCTCTGGGATATATATGCTTACTATCTTAAGGCAGAATTCACTTTGGATTCAAAAGATAAAAAATATCAAGAAGAAATCTCCAGAATTATAAGAAACCTGGAAAAAATGAATGAAACATTGTCGAAAAACCAAAAACAGGAAAAAGAGATGAGGGCGTATGTCCTGTATTTTTTAGGGCACTTCTACCTTAAAAGCAATGACATTTTTACAGCAAAAGAAAAACTTGAAGAATGTATCAAATTAAAATCAAAATCCTCAATAGAGGCACCAGCTCGTAAATTGCTTGGTAATATCTGGAACTATCGAATTAAGCCACTCTGGTGGCGATGGTGGTTAAATTCCCCTTTATATTGCTGGCCTAAAAGGATCGGATTTTCCATTCTTTTACTGCTTATTTTTGCATTGTTGCTGCTTCATCCATTTATTCCTGGCTGGTTTCCTTCTCTTCAAATAAACTGGTCTCTTTATGTATCTCTTATTGTATTTTTAATTATTATCCTTGTTTCACCAAGCATAGAACACATTCGAACAAGAAACATGGAAGTAGAACTGCATTCCCCACCCCCCTATGAGCCTGTTCTATCTCCTACGGTAATGGAGGAAAAAATGAAGGAAATAGAAGCAAAATACCTGGAATCAGAAAAACTAAAGTGAAAAACAATTTTAATAATGTTTCCAATGTTTTTATAACTATCAAACTCAGGAATAACATCTATTGGACCAATTGTTGGTACACTTTCTAAAACACTTAAAAGTATCGAAAATGCTACAAAAAGCGGGGGTGATAAAAATAAACAATAAGAAAAAAAAAGGAACTTAAATCATTAAAACATTTTATCTGTGATTATTATAAAATTTTTCATGAGTATCTTTTTCCTGAAAATTATCAATTAGAATGTAGTGAATCTCCTGATTTCATAGTTAAGTTTGATAATCAAAAAATTGGGATAGAGATAACAGAAACTATTCATGAAAGTAGGAAGGCAAGCGAAAATTTACAAGATGAGATTTGTGAAAACATAAAAAAATACTTAGAGGAAGAAGATATTAAAATAGATATTTGGCTTTTTTTCTCTGATAGCTTAGCTTCTGATATAAGCAAAAGAAACCAAAAAACCAAAAGAAACCAAAAAAACAAAAGAAACGAAATAAAAGATAGCCAATTTATTAAAGACTTTACTGAAGAATATATAAAATATATAATAGTAAGAAGAAAAGGGGAATATTCCTCATTTGAAGAGTTTTGTGAATCAAATAAAAATTCTTTAATATATAAATATTTAGTAGGTGAACCAATAGTAAAACTTTATAGTGAGGAACTTAAAATACGTGAAGGAGTAGGGAATTATGTCTCGATTAATTATTATAAAAAGAAATTACCAGAAATAATAAATAAAAAGATTGACAAGTTGTCCCATTATAGGGAAAACGTCGATAAAATATATTTATTAATAATCACATCATGTGAGCCATATAAAGATCTGTATTTTCTAGCTGGTGAAAGAGAAAATGTAAAGGAAATACTTAATTCATATACTAAAAGAGAAAATAATTTCGATAAAATATTTTTATATAATGAAAACTACTATAAGCCACAAATAATAAAATCTGATTAATAGTTAAGGCAGTTTTACTTGCCAAACGAAAAGTGTACCCGATTATGCAAAGTATGTCCACCCACCTATCAGGAAAAAAAGCCTTTTTCCATTTCACTCCGCAAATCCCCCATGAGGAAATGGAAAAGGGTTTTGCCCTGTTACCTATCCAAAAATATCAGATTGTGTTTCACCTACTACCATTATTTCAATAACTCTTTTAGTTCTTCTATGGTTATTTCTAACAAGTTGTCTCCTATGTAATCTATCGTCTTCTCATCTGCTTTTCTTATCTTGTTTTTTATTTCTTCAGTTAGTTGGTTACCGAACCTTTTGCTTAATATTCTAATTGCAAATTCAAGTTTCCCTTCTCTTTCTCCTTCTAATTTTCCTTCGTTTCTTAACTTTTCAGCTATTGTCATTACTATTTCACCCCTTCCAGGCATTATTTCTTTTTGTACTTTTAATATCTCCTCTATCGTTACATCTTCCCTTACGTTTAGTAAGTAGATCATGCATCCTTCAAACCATTCATGTACCTCTTCTTCTGGTAGTTGTTTTATGTATTCAAATACCCTTGCTAACCTTTCTTTAAATTCTTCTTTGGTCATGGCTGTTCCTGCTCTCATTGCTTCTAATGCAACTTTCGTTGTTGTTAATCCTATTATCCTTTTTTTCTTTTTGATTGAGAAATCACATATTTCATATCGGTATGTCGGTAAGTATGTTTTTAGTTCGTCTGGTAAATCTTCTATCCCTTGTACCATATTTGATAAGTTCGTTTCTACGTTCCAGACTTCTCTCCCATGGTAAATTACTATTGGTATTATTATCGGAACCTTTTTTGTTTTGGGATCGTATTTTTCTTCCCATATGCTCGTAATGTATCTCAACAGTTGAAAGATTACTTTACCTTCAATGTAGCTTTTGTGTTCCATAAGAATGTATATGTATCCATCTTGTCCATTTATTTTTGTTTTGTACAACATATCCGAGAGGCTTTCTCTTAGGTTTTCATCAACATGACTGTTGTTTTCAGGAATTAAATAATCTAGGTCTACTATTTCTACAGCTTCTTGAGGGAGATAGTTCCATAAGAAATCTCGAGCTATCCTTATGTCACTGAAAATTCGTTTGAAGAATAGATCATGAGGATTGTGCACTAATTCATTCATATTTTGCCTCTCTTTTTTTAGATTTGGTTTATCAATTTAATTATACCATATCTTTTTGAAGGTATGTTAACTTATTACTCAACTAGCATATAATGAGCTTTATAGCGCCCTTCCCCCGCTCCCCACCCGTGTGGAAGAGGGACCTGCGGTCCCTTTCCCCGCTTTTCAACCATAAGGAAAGGGGTTTGTTCCTTTTTACCCCGCTCTCGACCCATATAAGGAGGTGAGAAAGGGCTTCACCAGGGATAAAATACGTTGAAAGATACGACATCGATTTATGAGCTAACAATCTTTTCAAGAACATCTTACATAATCTAATGCGTTCTTTTTCTTTTTAATATTTTTTGCTGTATAATTGCAGTGAACTCTCATTTCTTGATTTTAGTAATATGTAATGATAGTTAGGATCATATTTTTTCACCTCGCTTTAGTATTGTTTAAGGATCTGCCTTAATTCTTAGACCTTTTCTAGGGCTTTTCCTTCTCATACGGCTTTGAAAGGTCAATCAAGTATCGGTGCCTTGAATTTTGCAAATTCTAATAGGATAAGGTTTAACCCAATAAATATAAACATCAATATATTTGGATAGGATGCACTATAGATAACGAAAATGGTTTATTTACAGGAACATGGTATTAGTTATTAGTGGTGATAATATGGATGCTGATTTGGTATTTTCAATAAAGAATTCTGACCATAATAAAATTTATGTTGTCAGAGATAATAAAATACTTTTTCGATTAAAAATTAAAGAACCAGATAAAGACAAATATGATTCTTATGACGGAGAATTAGATATAATGATGGATGGAATTAAAAATCATCCTTTTGATAATTTGTATTATCAAAAAGATAATAACAAAGAAAAATTCAAAAAATCGATATATAAGGTATCTTGGCATGGATTTAGTTATAATCAAAATGGAAATATAAAAATGCCAGTTATAAATCTCAAAAACCAAAAAAACCAAAAAAATCAAAAAGATTCAGGAATAAGACATGAAGGTAAAATTAAAAGCGATAAATTGTTTCCATTTCCAATTTGTAGCTTGTACATTCCTAAAAATTTTTTTGATAATTCAATAAAATTTCAAAAAATTCAAAATGGAATACCCAAAGACAATATAATTAATGTAAAAAAAGATGTTTTTTCTAGGATTGATTTTTTTATTTTGCCAAAAAATTATAGTGTAAATGATTTTTTTATGACATCGGTGTTTTATTTATATTTAACTTCAGATAATACTTTATTTTCTAGAGAATATCATGGTGAAGTTAGTAAACCGATAAAATGTTATCTATACAAATCTTTAAAAATTATCGATCATGATATTCTTTATAGAATAATAGAAAATGAAGAAACATATTTACCTGAGTTGGATAATACGTATAGCCTATTTATACATAATCCAAATAATTCTTTTAAAGTGCTTTATGATAGATTAACAACGATTGATGAAGATAGATATTCTCTAAGAGACGAGCATGATAAAGAATTAGAAAGAATAAAAAATAAAGATAAAAGTAATGATTAAAAAATCAAAGAGCAGACGATTTGAATAAAGAAGATCGTCTGCTTTTTAAATTCAAATCAAAAAATCATTCGTACGAGGTCATTTCCCAAATTGCACCTTTATCACAAGAATTGATTGGTGGAAATGTTTCATCAGTTTCTAAATGAATTTTCATTTCTTCATTAGTAGGTAGAGGTGTTTTTGTTCCATCTGTATATTCCACCCACTTGTAATAAGCATTTGCAGGAGATTTTTCACCTGTTTTATATCTTGCTCCGATAGGCATAAAATTCACCTCCTTTCTTATTTACTCAATTCAATTATACCACAACATAATGGTTATACAAAATGATAAACACTATATATAGAAGATTATAATAAAGTAATATAATAAATATAGTTTTATCCACTTACTAAACGAAAAGTGTACCACCTTATCGCACAAATCCTGTATAATAAATTTGAACAAAAAATTGTGGATTTTTGTATCTTAACAAACACAAAAGTCAAAGAGCGATAGCAAAAGAAATGGGATACACAGAGCGACGGTTAAAAGAGCTATCAAGAACCCAGAACAGAAGTATCATATGAACGTTGTTAGAGATAAACCAGTAAATGGTGATTTTGAAAAACGTATCAAACACTTGTTAGAGTACATTTCAAAGCAACCCAAAAACCAAAAGTTAACTAAAAGACGTATATATGAACTCATCTGTGAAGAAGGATACAAAGGAAGTTATTCTTCCTTCACCTATCAAGCAAGGAAGATAGAAGAGAAACTTGGTATTAATCAAAAAGAAGGATAAAGGAAGCAAAGGTAGATACATAAGTATAGCGATATTGATGAGCTAGGATACGTGAGGTTATCGTTAGCAATAGCAATGGCTGAAGAGAAAGTGAAGGAGGGCGGGAAAAACAAAATGAGTGATAAGAAATGGTTCAACAAAGGTGCTAAAGCTGGCAAAGTTGAGAAACGTGAAAAGCTACTAAAGACTTACGAGAAAGCTATCGAGGTAATTTCAAAGTATGCCGTAACCTTGTTTATTAAAGGTTTTGAACTTAGCGAGCTTGGGAGACATAAAAAAGCACTAAAGATTTACAAAAAAATCATCAAGTTATTTCCCCAGCTTAACGTAGCCTGGTTCTACAAAGGTTTTGAACTTAGCAAGCTTGGGAGACACAAAAAAGCGCTAAAGGCTTACGAGAAAGCCATCGAGATAGATCCACAGTATGCCGAAGCCTGGTCCAACAAAGGTGTTGCACTTAGCGAACTCGGGAGACACAAAGATGCACTAAAGGCTCACAAGAAAGCCATCGAGATAGATCCAAAAAATGCCTTGGCATACACCAACTTAGGAGAACTATTTTTTAAACTTGGGAATCTTAAAAAAGCTTCTGAAAATGTTGAAAAGGCGCTCAAGATAGAGAGCGATCTTGTACCTGCATTGAATTTACAAGGCAGAATCAAAATTGAAGAAAAAGCCTATGATGCTGCAAGTGAATCCTTTAAACAGGCAATGTCTTTGGATGGAGCTAATCCAGTACATTTCCTCTGGGATACTTATACCAACTATCTTAAGATAGGATTCAATTTGGATTCAGAAGATAAAAAATATCAAGAAGAAATCGCCACAATCATAAGAAACCTGGAAAAAATGAATGAAACGTTATCGAAAAACCAAAAACAGGAAAAAGAGATGAGGGCATATGTCCTGTATTTTTTAGGGCACTTCTACCTTAAAAGTAATGATATCTTAACAGCAAAAGAAAAACTTGAAGAATGTATCAAATTAAAATCAAAATCCTCAATAAAGGCATCCGCTCGTGAATTGCTCGGCAATATTTGGAACTATCGGATTAAGCCACCCTGGTGGCGCTGGTGGTTAAATTCCCCTTTATATCGCTGGCCTAAGAGGTTCGGATTTTCCATTCTTTTACTGCTTATTTCTGCATTATTGCTCCTTCACCCATTTATTCCTGGATGGTTTCCTTTACTTCAAATAAACTGGTCTCTTTATGCATTTCTTATTGTACTTTTAATAATTATCCTTTTTTTACCAAACATAAAACGCATTCAGATAAAAGGTATTGAAGTAGAACTACAATCTCCTCCCCCCTATGAGCCTGTTCTATCTCCTACGGTAATGGAAGAAATAATGAAGGAAATAGAAGCAAAATATACGAAATTAGAATAACTGAGGTGCAAACAATTTTAACCATATTTTCAACGTTTTTGTAACTATCAAACTCATAGATAACTCCTGTTGGACCAATTGTTGGTACACTTTCTAAAACACTTAAAAGTATCGAAATGCTACAAAAAGCGGGGATGATAAAAATAAACGATAAGAAAAAGGAAGAATTTGAGCTATTAGAAGATTTTTTCAGCGATTATTATAAAATTTTTAATGATGATCTTTTTCCTGTAAATTCTCATTTAGAATGTAGCGAATCACCTGATTTCATAGTTAAATTTGATAATCAAAAAATTGGGATAGAGATAACAGAAGCTATTAAGGAAGAAATGATGAGAAGTGAAGATTTAGAAATTGCAATTTCTAAAATTATACAAAAATATGTGGAGGAAGAAAATATTAAAAAAGTTATATGGTTATCTTTCTCTGATAGCTTAGCTTCTGATATAAGCAAAAACAAATTTATTAAAGACTTTACTGAAGAATTCAAAAAATATATAATGGCAAGAAGAAACAGGGAATATTCTTCGTTTGAAGAATTCTGTGAATCAAATAAAGACTTTTTAATATGCAAATATTTGGAAGATGAGCCAATACGAAAGGATTATAAGAAACCATTAGTAATTCCTGGAGGCAGATATTTTTTCCCATTTGATAATGAAGAAAAATTAAAAATTTATGAAGAAAAATTAAAAATCGCAATAGATAAAAAGATAGGAAAGGTGTCCGATTACAGGAAAAAGGTTGATAAAATATATTTGTTAATAAAAACATCATCTAATCCACCTAACTTAGTACCTTTCCTAGATGTTCACATCCCACATATTAAAGAAATCCTTAATTCATATACTAAAGGAAGAAATAATTTCGATAAAATATTTTTATATTATCATAGCGACATAGAGCCACAAATAATAATATCTGATTAATAATTAATTCAACTGCTCTTGCCAAACGAAAAGTGTACCGATTTTTTTTGATATTATAACCGTAATTGCATTCGAAGTTGATAAATTAGGAAGGGACCTGCGGTCCCTTAAACCCTGTTTTTCACCCATAAGGAAAAGGATCTTTATTTACACCACTTCCCCCGCTGTCCGCCCACAGTTAGCCATTTCACCAAAAACCATAATTTTGTAGTATAATAATACTAACTTTAGAGTTACTTACTCACGAGTTAGTAACTCATGAGTTAGTTATCGAGGGACTTATATGTTCATTGGTAGAGAACCAGAGTTAACCGCTTTAAACAAATTGTACCAAGAAGACAAATTCCAATTTGTTGTTGTATATGGAAGAAGACGGGTTGGGAAAACCACCTTGCTTTTGAAGTTCTGCAAAGAAAAGCCTTTTATATTTTTTGTTGCCGACGAATCAGTAGATAGTCTTTCATTAGAGAAATTTTCTAAAGAGGTTTTTTCATTTTTCAATCTAACGGGCTTAACTGAGTTTAATTCTTGGGAAGAAGCTTTTCTTTTTATTGCAAATAGAGCAAGAGAAGAAAGATTAATAATAGTAATTGATGAGTTCCAATATTTAGTGAATGCGAATCGTAGTATCCCATCGATTTTACAGAAATTGATAGATCATACTTTGAAAGACACCAAATTATTTTTGATAATCTGTGGTTCATATGTCAATTTTATGGAAAATGAAGTTTTGGGTTATAAAAGTCCGTTGTATGGGAGAAGAACCGCGCAATTTGAGATTACCCCTTTTGGTTTTTTTGACAGTCGAAAGTTCTTCCCAAAATATTCTTGGGAGGAACAAGTCAACACATATGGAGTTTTAGGGGGCACACCACAATACTTTGTCACCTTTGATGAAAAAGTGGACGTTTATGAAAATATAAAACAAAAAATATTATTTAAATCATCGTATCTTAACGAAGAACCTATATTCTTGCTAAGACAAGAATTAAGGGAGCCTTTGATTTACAATTCTATTTTAGAAGCTTTAGCAGAAGGAAACGGAAAATTGAATGAAATTTCCTCAAGAATCAGTTTCGATAATTCCAAAGTAGCTAAGTATTTGGAAACCTTGATTGATCTAAAGATCGTTGAAAGAATAAAACCTGAACCAATAGGCAGAAAAAGTAGGGGTAGTATTTTCAAGATTAAGGATAATTTCTTTAAATTTTGGTATAGGTTTGTTTTTAAAAACAAAGCATTAATCGAACAGGGATTGGCGGATTTCGTTATAAAAAATAAAATAAAGCCATTTATGAATGAGTATATAGGCCCCATTTTTGAAGACATTTCAGTTGAAATCCTGAAGAAAATGAATGTCGAGGGTAAATTGCCGTTCATCTTTGAAAATATTGGCAAATGGTGGGGCAATAACCCAATTAAAAAAATAGAAGAAGAAATCGATATAGTAGCCTACGATAAGAAAAACATTCTTCTTGGTGAATGCAAATGGCAAAATACATTGCTAGACATGTTGGTAGTTAAAAAACTTATGGATAAAGGGGCTTTATTTCATTTTGAGAATAAATTTTATATACTTTTCTCGAAAAACGGTTTTACGAAAGAGACCTTGAATTTTGCTAAAGCCAGCAGTAATATTATTTTAATAAGTTTTAAAGATTTTGTGTCTTCTAAAAATGAAGAATTAATTTGATTTTCTCACGAAAATAGTGGGTAATTAAGTTAGAGTTGAATTAAATTTACCCAAGCCAGATGAAGAAACTCCCCGAAATGGGCGGAATGACTACTTCACTATCTACAACAGCCAGGAACAACGCTACCTTAAGCGAGTCACTTACTAAACGAAAAGTGTACCAAAAATAAGTGTCTCCTAAACGAAAAGTAGTTAGCAATAACAAATGTTCATTAAAATTAGCAACAGTTTTTAATTGAAAAACGCCCATGGAGGGCGTCTTTTCAGAAATTATTTAAGTAACTCTTTTAGTTCTTCTAGTGTAATATTTAGAATGTTCTTCTTTATTTGATTTATAGTTTCTTCGTTTGCTTTTCTGATCTTTTCTTTCAATCTTTTATCAAAATCTTCTCCAAATCTTTGGTTTAGAATTTCAATTATTAATTCTTTTCTTTCTTCAAGCTTACCTTTTCTTTCTCCTTCTCTTTTCCCTTCTCTTTTACCTTTTTCCACGCCTTCTTCAAATAATGAGGCTCCTATCTTTGTCATTCGTATCACCTCTTTCAGTTTGTTTAGGTACTCTTCTCTTACATAATTGTCTGAGAACCCTAATAACGATCCTATTACCGCTTCTTTTTTATTTTCATCTGGTATCTCAATCGCTAACTCTAATGCTTCTTTTGTCACTTCTTCTTCGCTTTTTTCGTTTCTCATCAAGGGTAAGAATACTAAATCCATTAAGTCTTTATCCGTTAGTGGTTCTCCTTTTTCTATCTTTCCTTTTATTTCTTTGTACCTTTTTATTCCATCGTATTTTATCATGAATACTTGTAAAACTTTGTATTTATTTAAACCCATGTCCAATTCACTTTCTGCACTTTCGTATTTCCCTGAGTATATTACTACCGTGTTTATCTTTCTTCTTTCTTTTTGGTATAACGCTATGTCGTATTGTGCAAATCTTAGTAAGTCTGCTTTCTTCCACGTAGTTTGAAATTCTAAGTGTAACAGTGAGTTGTCTTCTAGTTCGAATACAAAATCCATGTTTCTGTCTGATACGTTTATTACAGGTAGTTCTGTTGGTTTTACTGAGATTATCTTTGGTAAGTTTAATTCATAATATTTGAGGGTTTCGTTTTTGAATATTACTGACATCTTTTTGAAGATAATGTCTTGACTATTGTGGGTTATGTTGGTACCTTTCATCAGCTCCCCCTTTTGGTTACACGATAGTTTGTTGTACTATTTATATTATACCATATGACTAGGAAGGTATGCTATTTAATCACATAAATCTTGTATAATAAGTTTTATAGCGCCCTTCCCCCCGCTGCCCGCCCTTCGCTTTAGATCATAATTTGATGTCTTTGAAATGATATCATATCTTTGGAGTATACATTAACGGTGGAAATTTAGATGTTGAAATTACCAAACCTTTCCCCTCAGCAAGTTATCAAAATTCTTGAAAAGCAAGGTTTTACATTAGATAGAGTTAGAGAAAGTCACCATGTTTATTATAATGAAATTTCAAAGAAAAGAGTCATTGTTCCTCCAACACTTTTTATTTGAAAAAACGCCCATGAAGGGTGTCTTTAAAAAATTATTTCAATACCCCTTTTAGTTCTTCTATAGTTATTTCTAGCAAGTTATCCCCTAAGTAGTCGATAGTCTTTTCGTCCGCTTTTCTTATTTTATCTTTTAACTCTTCGGTTAATTGATTACCGAATCTTTTACTTAAGTTTTTTATGATGAATTCTATAAATCTTTCCCTTTCTTCCAATTTACCTTTTTCCATTCCTTCCTTTCTTAACTTTTCAGTTATTGTCATTACTATTTTACCCCTTCCAGGGCATTTAATATTAGTGACTTACTCTTTTTTTATAAAATTATAACTCAAAATAGCTTAAATTAATTGGTCTATTGATATAAAAATTATTTTATATTCATATGATTATAAAAATAAATGTAAAAAGTTGTATAATTTTATTGTTATTTTTTAAAGAAGAAAATTCTCTGTTCAAAAAAATTTTTAGGAGATGATTTGAGTTGTCAGTTTATTATTTGAATTTGACCCCTAAATATGAAGAAGGAATCATGCATTATGAAGTGCATGAAGAAAATTGCGAGTGGTTAAGTGAAGTTAAAGATTGTGAGGAATTGGGTGATTTTCGTAATTGCCATGGAGCTATAAAAGAAGCAAAACAAAGATATCCTAAGTGGAAAATAGATGGTTGTAAATATTGTTCTCCAGAGTGTCACAACTTGTAAAGACTTGATCTGAGAACAGAGAATTTTCTTCCCTAGGAGGATGAGATGTGGGTAATAAATTATATAACTTGTTTTTGACTTTCAATGCTACATCATTAATGATTGTGATTTTTTTGATAAAACAGCACTGTATAATAATAAATAAGGCTCCGAATTGGGTTTCCTATCTAATATTTATTTCAATTCCTGCTTTAATGACGGGTTTAAGCCTTCTTTGCACTCGCTTTTTAAGTACTGACAGTATTGAAGGAAATGTAAAAGATTTAGAACATGCAAATAATGTTTATTTACCTAGTTATTTAGGGTATTTTTTTGTTGCTCTAAGTGTTCCTGATGTCGAAACTCTTATTTTTGTTTTTCTGATTTTGTTTGTATTTACTTACTTTTCACAAACTATTTATTTTAATCCTCTATTTCTTTTGTGGAAGAGACACTTTTATTATGTAACAACGGAGAATAATATAAAAATTTTTTTAATCACAAGAAAAGTTCTCAGAAAACCAAGCGATGTACATTTTGAAAATTTAAAACGTATCAATAATTATACTTTTATAGATAATGGAGGGGGAAAAGGTGAATCATCTGATGGCTAAAATAAGAAAAAGAGGTAATGATAATAAATATAGAAAAATAACATCCGATGATAATTTTTATTATAAATTACCTGAAGATTTAGATAATCCAATTGAGTATTTACCAGATCACAATTTAGACGAAGATTCTTGGTTCGCTATATCTGAATTTTCAAAGAAACCATATTGCCTTGATATTCTAAAAAACAATTTTGAGTCTGTTGAGTATTCACAATTAGAAAAACTTGAAATAGATAAAATAGATTTTATTTTTTCATATCAAGATAAGAATGAATATTACTTTCAAAGAGTGTTAAACTCTCATATTCTAAGTAAAAAGTTATTATATCTTGGAGATGCATTTAAATTCAAAGAAAATACTAAATTTATAGTAATTAATGATATTCCGGATGCTATTTATTTAAAAAATCAAGATAAACTATACTTCAAAAAATTAACCTCTATAACCTCAATATTTAAAGGGATAGAAGAATTATATAGAGAAGCAACTGAGGAAGAAACAAAAGAATTTTTAGAACAAAGCTTCATATGCCTTGATCAGGGATTTTCTTCTAAAAATGTGAAAAAATCAAATAGAAAAAGAATTGCTATGGCAATGAACACAATGAAAAATTTTAATAGTGAGGAAAAGAAAAAAATATTTGATTACATTAAAGATTATTGCCCTGATTTAGAGAGAAAAAAAGGCGCATTTGTCGTAAGAAGCGATGAAGATTTAAAAAGTATATTGTATGGAATTGATCAAAGATATTACACAACACCTGTAAAAAATGAAAAAAGAATAGCAAATTCAATAATACCTATTAATTAGTCATTTAAATAGGTAAAGAAGCATTCCTGTAAATAAAAAAGAAAGAATTTGAAAAAAGGAACTTCCTTATAAAATAAAAATAAAGATGTAGAGACTAATTTTCGTTCAGCGGGCACTTTTTTGGTACACTTTTCGTTTGGTAAGTGCAAAAGGAATTAATTGAAAAACCTTCTCTAAAAGATGTATCCAAAGTCTATGCCACAACTTTGGGTGAGTTTGTTTGCTTAGTTGGCGGAGGTTAATTTTATAATGGATTAAAGTTGAAGATTAAAGTAAAAAAATGGGGATAAATCCCCATTTGATGGTTATGATTATTGTTTTTTAAAAGGCATGTTTTAAGTGAATAATTCCTTGGTTAATTTGATCTATACTATCTTCCATATTCTTTTTGTTGTTAGAATGTGAAATAATTTTTGCTTTTAATAAGCCCCAATATAATTGAATAGTTTTACTCAATTTTTCTTTTTTTAATAGAGTTATTGGGTTTAATTTGCCTCTTTCTATAAATTCTTGGTATTCGCTTAAAACCTGAATGGTTTCATTAAGAGATTGTTCTATGGAGTCTCCATATAACATTAAACCAATGGAGTATAGGTAAGTATAGTAGTGTTTTTCTTTTGTATCGTGGTATAGAATTAAGCCAGAATTTTTGCCTAATTTGTAGGCTCTGAGAACTGTAAGCATTACAAGCTACCCCCTTCTTTTCAAAAAGCAAATAGAAACTTTGAAGACTCTAGAATTTAAGAGATAGCGCCCTTTCACTCCCTCTTTTAAGGAAGTGGGAAAGGGCTTCGCTCTGTAACACATCCAAAAATATCAGCTAGTGTTTAGCTTACTACCATTATTTCAATATTTCTTTTAGGTCTTCTATGGTTATTTCTAACAAATTGTCTCCTATGTAATCAATCGTTTTTTCATCTGCTTTTCTTATTTTCTCTTTTAACTCTTTGGTTAATTGGTTACCGAATCTTTTGCTTAGTAATCTAATTTCAAATTCTTTTCTTTCTTCAAGTTTTCCTTCAACTTTACCTTCCAATTTACCTTCTAATTTACCTTCGTTTCTCAACTTTTCAGCTATCGTCATAACTATTTCACCCCTTCCAGGCATTATTTCTTTTTGTACCTTTAATATCTCCTCTATCGTTACATCTTCCCTTACGTTTAATAAGTAGATCATGCATCCTTCAAACCATTCATGTACCTGTTCTTCTGGTAGTTGTTTTATGTATTCAAATACCCTTGCTAATCTTTCTTTAAATTCTTCTTTGGTCATTGCCGTTCCTGCTCTCATTGCTTCTATTGCAACTTTTGTCGCTGTTAATCCTATTATCCTTTTTTTCCTTTTGATCGAGAAATCACATATTTCATATCGGTATGTCGGTAAGTATGTTTTTAGTTCATCTGGTAAATCTTCTATCCCTTGTACCATATTTGATAAGTTCGTTTCTACGTTCCAGATTTCTCTTCCATGGTATATTACTATCGGTATTATTATCGGTACCTTTTTTGTTTTGGGATCGTATTTTTCTTCCCATATGCTCGTAATGTATCTCAACAGTTGAAAGATTACTTTACCTTCAATGTAGCTTTTATGTTCCATCAGAATGTATATGTATCCGTCTTGTCCATTTATCTTTGTTTTGTACAACATATCCGAGAGGCTTTCTTTAAGTTTTTCATCTACATGACTGTTGTTTTCAGGGGTTAAATAATCTAAGTCTACTATTTCTACAGCTTCTTGAGGTAGATAATTTTGTAAGAAGTCTCGAGCTATCTTTTTATCACTGAAAATCCATTTGAAGAATCGATCGTGAGGATTGTGCACTAATTCGTTCATAGCTGGCCTCTCTTTTTTGTTAGATTTGTGTTATTCAACTTAATTATACCATATGTTTTTGAAGGTGTGCTAACTTATTACTCAACTAGCATATAATAAGTTTTATAGCGCCCTTTCCCCGCTGCCCACCCGTGAAAAATAAGAATCTTTGTTAGCGCTCTTTAACCCCTCTCCCCTCCCACAAGGGAAAGATTCTTTTAACTTTTCATCCCCCTTCCTTCTAAGGAAAAGAGCCTCTTGTCCATTCACCCCACAGCACGCCTGCGTTTATTCTTTCATAATTTATCAAAATTGACTTCTAAAAGGTTTAGTGTTTTAAAATTTTAAAACAAGAAAGGTAATGGTATAATAAGGATGGTCAGTAAATGTTTTTGGGAAGAAAAACTATAATTCCGTATAATCATTCATTGTGTTAGAGATAGATATTCTGATAACAAAAAGGGGTGTATATCAAAATGTCAAAAAGTCCAAAGAAAAAGAAGGAGAATGAAGTTGGCGAGCAAAGTATGAGTAAAGATTCTTATTCTACAACTCAGGTAACTTCTATTCAACAAAAAATTCAACAGGAAAAGGAATACCTGCTTTCTGTTCTTAATTTTGATGAGCATCTTCGTGAACAAGTTGAAGAGATGTTTAATATTAATCTTAAAGGTTTCCCTGCGGGAGAGGAACCAATGATCTTTTGCACAGCCGTATTTAAAATAGGTAACGCAGAGTTAGCAATGAGTAAACTCGAAAAGCTTAGTGATGTGTGGCTTGTAGATATAAATGAGGAGAGAGCATATTATATATGGACAAGGCCTTATCCTAAAGGGCACTGGAACCCTATAAGTAAAACGCCGGGAGCCCGACAGATTATTGGAGAAGTTCAAGTGAATTTTGACAATACGCTTACACTTGAAACAAAAACCAAGAGCTGGATCACACAACTTATTCATCTTATGATAGGTGTGTTAGGCGAAGATATAAGACTCATTAATTTGGAATTTGAAAGCCCTTCAGATTTATTAAAGAAAGCAATTGATCAAAAGGAGTAGCTTCGCTTTACTTGATTCCCACCCATAAGTATTGAGGAGGGTGAAGGAAATGTATGAATTGAAAAAACCAAAAGAAAAGTTGTTTTGTGAGCAATGTGGAAAATTGGTGAGGTATAAAACAACAAAAAAGAAAGAGAATTATAACGTTAAGAATTACCCTATTGAAGTCGAACGGACTGTTGCTATATGTGAAGAATGTGGGGCTGAGTTACTTGAACCATACTATGAGAATGAGAATTTAAAAGCAGCATACAGAAAATATGCTGAATTGAATAATTTGGTGTTACCGGAAGAGATCAAGGAAATTAGAAGTAAGTATAATGTCTCTCAAACATTATTTGCTTTGATTTTAGGTTTAGGAGAAGCTACTATACAACGTTATGAGATGGGTTCGTTACCAACTAAAGTTAATAGCGATTTGATTAAGAGAGTTTCCGAACCAGTTGAATTTTACAAAATTTTAAAAAGTAATAAAGATAATATTCCCGATATCGAGTATAAGAGGATCTTAGGAAACATTCAAAGAATTCTTAAAGAATTTGAAAATAAACTCGAAATTCAAGAATTGGAAAAAATTCTGTATATTAAACATCCTGAAATAGATATTGAAAAAATGAAAGGTTTAATAGCTGGTTTATTTTATTATTCAAAAAAATATTATCATAAGGATTTTTTATACAAAACCGTCTTTTTTAAATTGCTATGGTTAGTTGAAAAAGAATCCAAAAAAGTTCTTGGCAGGCAAATTGCTAATTTGAAATTTATTCATTATAATTATGGCCCAATTCCTAAAGGAGCAAAAAATGAAGAGGGCGTTCTTTTAGATTATTTGATAAAGACGAATTTAATAAAAATGAATATCGATTTTTCTAAAAAGTTTTTGCAAGAGACGTATAAGATTGGTTTGGTAGATCAAGCTCCTTTAAGGAATTTAACGAATGAAGAAAGAAAGATTGTAGAAAAAATTGTTAAAAATTATGGAGGATTGAGCGCTAGAAAATTAGTTGAAGTATCACATAATGACGTGGCTTATAAAAGTTCAAATTATGATGAAGAGATAGTGATTTAGGGTCAAGCTTTTTATGGATATATCTGATCTATAACAATATACCACCCTATCACTCGAATTTTGTATAATGAGTTTTATAGCGACCTTCCCCCGCTCCCCACCCATAAGGAAAAGATTCTTTTGTCATTTCGCCCCGCAGCCCGCCCATCTAAGGAAGGAAAATTAGGGCTTCGCCTCTTTACCCACCCGTTTAAGGAAAAAAGCTTTACTTTTTCTAAAAGATCATTGTTATGAGAATTGGAACGGAAAGAGAAAGTATTACTCCTTGTCCAAAGGCTATTAGAGTAGTTTCTTTATCGGTGCTTTTTGCTATTACTCCAAGCATTGTGTCCATTGAAGTGGCTCCTCCAATTGATGCTGCTCCTAGAGGAGACCATTTAGCAACTAAAGGAATTAGAACTATTGCTAAAATTTCTCTAATTACATTTGCAGTGAAAGAAATGGCTCCTAGAACAGGAGAGTAAAGATTGCTGATCATAACCCCTGAAAGAGAATACCAACCGAATCCTGCAGAAGCGCCTAGTGATTCTTGTAAATTCAAGTCTGTAAAGAATATTGCCAAAGAGCCAAAAATAAGACTTCCTAATATAGTTAAAATTGATTGAAAAAGTATATTTTTCATGTTGACTTTTAATTTTGAGAGTATCTTTTCTTCACTTCCTATGTCAACCCCAACGCTAAAAACTAAAAACATTAGTAAAATAGTAGTTAAATTGTTCGGGATATTAATGTTAAAATAGATACCGGATATTATTCCGGCAATAACTGCAGATAATAGCAATATCATTTAGTTTTCTCCTTTTTAAAAAACTTTTCATAAATAGAAGTGAAAAGAATGCTTCCAATAATGGAAAACACTGCTATGTATAAAGCTGTGAATCCAATTTCTTTAATTTGAAAAAACAAAGTATCATCGTTGCCAATTTCATAACCCATGAAAAAGAGCAACAAAACTGTTGACCATAAGACAGGTTTAATTTTTTTCAACCATTTTAGCCATCCTTTTAATCCTAAGAAAAGACCAAATAAAAAAGCTATAAGTATTCCAACCATCATAATGGATCACCTCGTAGTTAATTCTCAAGCTTTTTGGAAAACTTTTCAATTTTCATTTCTTTTTTTCGTTTCTTCTTTCTTTTTAAAAGTTATTTGTTTTGATGTAAGCTGTCGTTAGTCTTTATTTAGCGCCCCTTCGCCCGCTGTCCACCCGTGAGGAATAAGAATCTTTATTAGCACTCTTTAACCCCGTAGCCCACCCTACATCCTTTTGTTTTATTCTTCTTCTAATTCTGTGAAGCCTATTCCTATTGCCCCAGGCCCAGAATGAGCTCCAATTACTGCTCCCAAAGTACTTGAGTATATTTCACCTTCATAGTTTAGCTTTTCTTTGAGTTTTTCTATCATGTATTCTTCGTCTTCTTCACACATGGCGTTCCTTGTGGAGATAATTACCTTTTTAGGATCTTTTATTCTATCTGAAATTATGTTGACCATTTCTTCTAATGATTTTCTTCTTGATCTAACTGCTTTTATTGGTTTTACTACTCCATTCACAAATTCCATTATCGGTTTTATATTTAATAGAGTGCCGACGAACTGGGTAGCACCACCTATTCTTCCACCGGCTTTCATGTATTTTAAGGTTTTCACAGTGAATATTGTACTAGTTTTTTTGATAGATTCTTTGGCTATTTTGGAGATTTCTTCAAAAGATTTTTCTCCACTTTTGATCATTTGCGCGATTTTTACCTCCAAAGCAGCCTGTCCACATGTACAGGTTCTTGTGTCTATTAAGGTTATTTTTGAGTCTTGGTATTTATCAATGAAGTCATTTTTTGCTATGTAAGCATTTTGATAACTTGCAGATAACTCACTTGATATTGTTGTAGCTATTATCTCTTTGAAACCTTTATCATATTTTTCTTTAAAAGCGTTGAACCAATCTTCTGGATTTGGTGCAGCAGTTTTTGGGGCTTTGTCTAGATTTTCAGCCATTTTCTTGTAAAATTCTTCATCAGAGATATCTTTACCTTGAATAAGATACTCTTTCCCATCAAAGGTTATGTAAAAAGGAATTTTGACGATATTATATTTTTCAAGAATTTCTATGGGTAAATTACTTGCAGCATCAACTATCTGTGCTATTTTATGCATAAAAACTCCTCCCCTAAATAGTTTTTTCAATTATAATTATATATCAATTCACCTTATAAATAGAAATGAACTCGAGATTAATCACTCACTATTTTCATGATAGAAGCCTTTTGTTATAGAAATCATATTCGTCATGAATAAAGAAAAATTTTCAAAAACCGCAAAATCAATTTTGCAAAAACTGAAAAATATTATAAAATTAGATATAGAAAGAAATACTGAGTATTTTCTTTTTTGTAAGAAAGGTGAATAATCGATGGGTTCTTTTTTATGGGTTCTTGAATCAACAGAAAAATACAGATTTCCTTACAGGGTAACTATCAGAAAAGGAGAAAAAATAATATTATCACTATTCGTCCAGGACAAATGGCCAGGTGCTGGTAAGCATATCTTTTGCATGAGAGACACAGAAAAACCATCGAGTAATTACCAAGAGATTGAAAGAGTTCCTATTATATCAATAAATCGCTACGGAAAAAGGTTGTCTGTAGTTCTTGACAGAAAACAAAACAAAAGATGCGACTTTCTCTTTTTAAAAAAGAAGTATAAAAATAAAGAAGGAGAATACGAACAGATATTTTGGAGAACGGAACAAGGACTAAAAGAACATCGCCCTAAAGTTAAATTAACAGCAAAAGGGAATCATCATCTTCATATATTGATCGACATAAATGAAAGATATCCATGGAAATTTGCCAATTGTAACGTTGAAAGAGCGCAGCTCAAAGCCGGCGATTATGCCTTGCTAAGTGAAAGCGGCATAATAGCGGTTGCTGAAAGAAAAACCTTTACCAATTTTATTGGAGACATTGGGAATTTGCCTCTTCTACACATGAAGCTTGGTGAATTAGCTAAATACAAACATTCTTCTTTCGTTGTTGAAGCAAATTACTCCGATTTTTTGAATCCATGTAAGCTGAAGGTGTACACACCATCCTATTTGTCTAAAGTTTTAGCTGAGATTTTTGCTTATCATCCTGGGTTTCAAATAATATTTGCTGGAAACAGGAAATTAGCAAATGAATGGACTTTACGGTTCTTTCAAGCGGTCATGTCACATGAAAAGGATAACATCCCAACTATTGTTTCAGAAGTGGCATCTAAATATGAAACTAAAAAAGATTTTACAGGGGGTATGTACTACGATATAAGAAGAGAAATACTTGAAGCTACTGAGGATACTTTCACTATAAATGAACTTAGGAAAAAATTCCCATTAACTTCTGATACTAAGATCAGAAAAGTGTTGAGCGATCTCAGAGAAGAAGGTTATATAGAAAATTTTGGCAAAGGCAAAAAAAGTGTGTGGAAAAAAACTTAGATTAACTAAGAAAAAATAAAATGTTGGAGGTTTTATTACTTGAAAATCGAGTATGATTGTATTCCATGTATATATAGACAAGTTCTTGAGGCAAGTAGAATGGCAGTCGGTGAGAACAGAAAAATTATTAGAGATATTTTGAATGAATATGCTCGAATGATCCCAGATATCACCGATGATGATTCTGCTCCTGAAATAGTTACTAGAATTCAAAATTATATAAAACAAAAAACAGGAAAGGACGATATATATTTAGAATTCAAAGAAAAAAATATAAAAGCTGCTCAACAATACTATCCAACTATAGAAAAGTTAGTTAAAAGTTCAGAAGATCCATTATTATCGGCTTTGATAATGTCAGCAGTTGGAAATTCTATAGATGCGGGGGTTAGCTTAAACGTTGATATAGAGGATAACGTCAAAAGAGCCATTGAAAACGGGTTTTCACATAGTGATTACCCTTTTTTTAAAGAACAATTATCTAATGCCAACAGTATACTAATTATAGCCGATAATGCCGGTGAAGCTGTTTTTGACAAGTTACTCATTCAAGAGTTATTAAAGTATAAGGTGACCCTTACTTATGCAGTCAGAGACAAGCCCATTTTAAACGATGTCACTAGGAAAGAAGCAAAGAATATAGGAATTGATAGATACTGTTCTTTAATTTCAAGTGGATGCGATACCCCTGGAATAGTATTAAAAAACTCAAGTAAAGAGTTCCTACAAATATTTTCAAATGCAGATATTATAATCAGTAAAGGTCAAGGAAATTTAGAAGGATTATTGGATGAAAGTAGACCTATTTTCTATTTGTTAAAAATCAAATGTGATGTTATTGCAAAGAGGTTAAACGGTGGTCTAAAAACAGGCAATTTTGTCTTCAAATATTACTAAAATATAAGGAGAGATACTATGAAGATAGCATTAGGCATAAAAGGAAACAGTGTAAACAAAGCACATTTTGGAATATCTGAGAAATATAGGATATACGAATTAGAGAATGGCATGCTGAATTTTTTTGAGGAAAGAATTAACGATAACTTTACTCAGCACAAACATTCGGAAGTTGAAGATATAATGAAATTCCTTTCTGATTGCAATGTTTGGGTAGCAAAGTCCATGGGGAAAAAGTCCAAAGAAGTAATCATGAATTTAGGATATACTCCCCTTATAATTAACTCTGACTCAATACAAGAAGCCGAAAAGGAAATTGTGAAAGCATTAGACCACCATTGAAAAAATTGATTTTATCAAGGTTCGATTTTCACGCTTCTTTATTAACAGGTTTAGGATTGAACGTTTCTTCTGGTGCAATTTTTAAAAATAGGATAATTACAATAACTGATACTATGCTTGCAAACAGTGCAATTTGATATCCCCTCATTAAATCTAAAAGAATACCATATATTTGTGCACCAACAGGTACAGCTCCTTGAGCAATCAACCCCACAACCGTAAAAACACGAGATCTTACTTTGGTTGGTGTCATTTTTTGCATGTTGGTATCAATAGGTATATTTATAAAAGCATTGCTCACGCCTATTAGCATAAGGTTTATGTACAAAATTATTAATAAAGTCCATGATGCACCTCCGAATTTGGTAACGATATTAGGAAAAAATAAACCTGAAATGATGAATAACATAATTGCCTCTACTGTTAAACCGAGTGTCACCGATTTTTTCGGATTATTTTTAGAAAAAATAGTACCAATTAAAATACTGCCAATTAGTATCCCCACGGTAAAAGAAGATTGAGTGATTCCATACTGTTCGCTCGTAAATCCAATTTCTTGCCTTAATACATAAGGAAGCACAATCGTAAGAATCGGTGCCAATAAAAAATTGACAATCATTACAAACAAAAGTAATTCTTTCAAACCTTTTCTTCCCTTTATAAAAATTACTCCCTCTTTGATGTCTGAAAACATAGATTTAAAGGATATTTTCTGCTTACCTTCAAAATGTGGTACGTAAGTAATAAACATTTCGCTTATAGCAGAAATAACGAAAGAAATTCCATTTATAAGAAATACAACTTTGATTCCCCCAAATCCATATATGATTCCTCCAAGGATTGGTCCTATAATTCTAGAAACACTATTTATTGAAGAATTTACCGAATTAGCTTTGGTGAGGAAATCAATAGGAACTAAGTCGGGAAACATTGCCTCGGTTGAGCCGCCGAAAATACTGTCTAATATAGAAATAAATACTTGGGCAGTGAAGATAAAGGCGATGTTCATCCAACCTTGATAGGCTGAATATGCCATAAAAAGTATAATTATCCCTCGTAAATAGTCCATATTCACCATAATTTTCTTTCGATTCATTCGATCTCCCAAAACCCCTGCTATCGGTGAAAAAATCAAGCCTGGCAGCATACTTAAAAGAGAAAATGTACCCATAAGGGTTCCAGAGCCTGTAAGATCAAGAATATAAAGCGGTAAAGCAATCATTTGTACGCCAGTTCCTATTAAAGATACGAGCCTACCTGTGGAGTATAGCCAAAAGTTTCTTTTTTGCTCTTTTGTCATAGAATTTCCCCCTGTTTTGATCTTGTTATAGTAACTTTATTCTAGATTTAGCGCCCCTTCGCCCCGCTACCCACCCATTTAAGGAATAGGAGACCCGCGCTAATTCTCCCCGAAGCTCAATTTACAAGGAAATAATTATTATAATTTTAACATATATTTTTAGGTGTTTCAAACTCGTTTAAGCTTCTTGTCAAATATGGATTACTGTCCTCTTTTATGAGTGTTTTTCCTAAAAATTCTTTAATTCAAATTACTTTTCAAAAAGCATTTTGGACAATTACTCAATGTTTGAAAAACGCCCATTTAGGGCGCATTTTCGGAAATTAGGTTCTCTTGAAAATAGTGGCTAATTAATCTTTCATACAACCAACTGACTTTCTATTATTTCTCTGTAAATGGGAGAATTTTTTAGTAACTCTTCGTGTGCTCCTTCTCCTCTTATCTCCCCATCTTTCAATAATATCACCTTGTCTGCTTTTCTTATCGTCGATAATCTGTGGGATATTATTATCAAAGTCATTTCATACTCTTTCAATTCATCGAATATTTCTTCTTCTGTTTGAGAATCTACCCCTGACGTTGCTTCATCCAATATCAATATCTTTGGTTTCCTTATCAATGCTCTTGCTATTGCTACTCTCTGCCTTTGCCCATCAGATAACTTACTTCCCCTTTCCCCCACTACCGTGTCGTATCCTTCATCTAAAAGTCCTATGAATTTATCTACCTTCGCTTTCTTTACCGCCTTCATGAATTCTTCTTGGGTGAATTCATCATCCAACATTATATTTTCTTTGACCGTCATGTTGAATAAGGGTTCATTACCCCTTCGTTTTGTGTTTAAAGCCATCTTTCATCTTTTCCTTGAATCCCTTTCGGGGTGTTCTTTTACCTGGAGAGTATTCACGCTGTTTTTCATAAAAGCATTAAACAACAAATGATAAATTGATTTTATCAAGCTTTGACTTTTATACTTCTTCAGTAACAGGTTTGGGATTAAAGGTTTCTTCTGGTGCAATTTTTAAAAAAAGGATGGTTACAATAGCTGATGCTATGCTTGCAAACAGTGTAAGTTGATATCCCCTCATTAAATCTAAAAGAGTGCCAAATATCAACGAGCCAACAGGTATAGCTCCTTGAGAAATCAACCCCAAAACTGTAAAAACACGAGATCTTACTTTGGTTGGTGTCATTTTTTGCAGGTTGGTATTAATAGGTATATTTATAAAAGCATTACACACGCCTATAAGCATAAGGTTTATGTACAAAATTATTAATAAAGTCCATGATGCACCTCCGAATTTGGTAACGATATTAGGAAAAAATAAACCTGAAATGATGAAAAACATAATGGCTTCTGCTATTAAACCAAGTGTCATCGATTTTTTGGGATTACTCTTATAAAAAATAGTGCCAATTAAAATACTGCCAATTAGTATCCCCAAGGTAAAAGAAGATTGTGTGATTCCATACTGTTCACTAGTAAATCCAATTTCTTGCCTTAATACATAAGGAAAGACAATCATAAAAATTGGTGACATTATAAAATTGGCAATCATTGCAAACAAAAACAGTTCTTTCAAACCCTTTCTTCCTCTTATAAAAACTAAGCCTTCTTTGATGTCTGAAAACATGGATTTAAAAGATATTTTCTGCTTACCTTCAAAATGTGGTACGTAAGTAATAAACATTTCGCTTATAGCAGAAATAACGAAAGAAATTCCATTTATAAGAAACACAACTTTTATTCCGCCAAATCCGTATATGATTCCTCCGAGGATGGGTCCTATAATATTAGAAACACTATTTATTGAAGAATTTACCGAATTAGCTTTTGTGAGGAATTCAATAGGAACCAAGTCTGGGAGCATCGCACCGGTTGAGCCACCGAAAACACTGTCTAATATAGAAATAAATACTTGGGCAGTGAAGATAAAGGCAATGTTCATCCAACCTTGATAGGCTGAATATGCCATAAAAAGTATAATTATCCCTCGTAAATAGTCCATATTCACCATAATTTTCTTTCGATTCATTCGATCTCCTAAAACCCCTGCTATCGGTGAAAAAATCAATCCTGGAACCATGCTTAAAAAAGTAAACGTACCCATAAGGGTTCCAGAGCCTGTAAGATCAAGAATATACAGTGGTAAAGCAATCAATTGTACGCCACTTCCTATTAAAGATACAAGCCTACCTGTGGAGTATAGCAAAAAGTTTCTTTTTTGCACTTTTGTCATAGAATTTCCCCCTGTTTTAATCTTTTTTATTGCCTTTAGAAACTCTAAAACTTCTTTAATAGCGCCCCTTCGCCCCGCAGCCCACCCTATAAGGAAAGAGAATCTTTACCCCTTCGCCCCGCTGCCCACCCTATAAGGAAAGAGAATCTTTACCCCTTCGCCCCGCTGCCCACCCATTTAAGGAAGGTGGAGAGGGGTTTCCTGCTTCCCTCCCATATTCTTTTACTTTTACAATTTTCTGATGTTTTCGAGATAAACCTGCCATAATTCTTCAGATAGTAAATCATAAGCTGTGTAATAAGATTCTACCTTTTTAATTTTTTTCTGTGGTCTTCTCAACATTTTTATAACCCCCTTTAATTATTTTAAACTTAATTCAAATATTTTACAAAAATTATAACAGATAAAATAAAAATTGTCAAGTAAATAAATAAAAAAATCAATAATTTTTATGTTTTTACTAAAGATTTTTGTATTTACTTATTGTATAGAGATTTAAAATTGGTGTATATACCTGTTTAACGAAAAAAGCTAAAATAAATCACGAATATGGTTCGGGAGGAGTAAGTGGATGTTAGAAAATCAAATTGGTTTAGCCCCGATGGCAGATTATACTGATTACCCTTTTAGGGAGATTTGCAGAAGATTTGGAGCAGATTTTACTTTTACAGAAATGATTTCAGTAGATTCTATAATAAGAGAAAATGAAAAGGTTGAAAAAATGCTTCCCCAAAAGGATGAGGCTAATATAGGCGTACAACTTTTTGGCAACGATGCAACAAAATTTGTCGAAGAAGCCAAAGCTGTCCAGAGTTTAGCTAGTTGGATCGATATAAACGCTGCTTGCCCTGTTAATAAAGTAGTGAAAAAAGGTTCAGGGGCTGCTTTATTGAAAAATCCAAAATTATTGGGAGATATCGTTTTTACTCTTAAAAAGAGTATTGATTTACCCGTAGGAGTAAAGGTAAGATTAGGATACGATCAAATAAATATTGAAGAAGTGGCTCAAACAGTCCAAGAAGCAGGTTCTGATTATATTATTGTTCATGGTAGAACCAGGTCGCAAATGTACAGTGGAATTGCAAATAGAGAAGTAATAAAAAATTTAAAGGGGAAGATCAACATTCCTTTAGGAGCAAGCGGTGATGTGTTTAGTAAAAAAGATATAGATGATTATTTGTTGAATTATGGTGCAGATTTTGTTTTAGTTGCAAGGGGCGCTATTGGTAACCCTTGGATATTCACAAAGAATAATTATAATCCAACTTTAGATGAGAGAATAGATACTTGTTTAGAGCACTTGAAACTTACGATTGAGTTCTATGGTTCAGAGGTTTATGCAGTAAAAAAATTCAGAAAAGTATTAATGAAATACTTTTCTGGTATTAAAGGCTCAAAGGAGGTAAGAAGAAAGTTGCATCTAATTTTATCTTATAATGATGTCGCCGAATTGGTTTATAGAACATTCAAACGTTAATAATTATGCTATTTCATCAAGTAATATTCCTTGAACATCGTTTAGGGCTTTGGCAAGTTTCACGGACACTTCAGGTGGTATTTGTCTTATAATTTCCTTGCTGTCTTTATCTATAATTTTTACAATAATAATATCCAACTCCCTTTCTATTTCAAACTTCGCCTCTCCTTTGAAAATTTTGGATAACTTTTTTAATCTATCTTCAATTATTTTTGTGACTTTGTCAAGTTCATCTGGCATAACTTCTTCTTTTTGGATCGGCTGGTTTGAATTTTCAGGATTTCTCAGATTGGCTTTCGCCATTTCAAAGTGCTGTCTATTGGCTATAGGATTGTTAATGGAAAAATCTTCTTTACCCCCAATGTTTGATATTCCCATAATATCACCCGACCTTGAAATTATTATTCACTTTTTTATCGTCTGATATTTAATAAACTTTAATATTCAAAAAATTACATAATGAACATTGCGTCACCAAAGGAAAAGAAGCGATATTTCTTTTCTTTTGCAATTTCATATGAGTTCATTATAAAATCATGACCAGCAAACGCTGAAACTAGAAAAAGAAGTGAAGATTTAGGGAGATGAAAATTGGTGATTAGGGCATCAATTATTTTAAATTCAAATGGTGGGTAAATATATAGATCTGTTCTACCAGCGAGTTTGTCAGGATTTCTGGCAATAGTTTCGAGCGTTCTAACAACCGTTGTTCCTGTGGCTATGACCCTTTTACCATCAGCTTTGGCTCTAACTATATCGTGAAGTACACTTTTTGGCACAGTATAATACTCTTCATGTATTAGGTGGTTCCTTATGTCTGGCTCCTTAACGGGTCTGAAGGTTCCCAAACCGACATGAAGAGTAACTTCAGTGAAATTTACGCCGTAATCAGTGAGCTCGTCTATTAACTCTTGTGTGAAATGTAAACCAGCTGTTGGTGCAGCCACCGCACCATTGTTTTTTGCGTAGGTAGTTTGATATTTTTCTGGATCATCGATCTGTTTTTTAATATAAGGCGGTAAAGGGACTTCGCCAATTTTTGGCAATTTTGAGAAAAAGTTGGGATCGTCAAATTCTAAAATTCTAGATCCGTCTTCCAAATGTTCTACTACTGTGCAAACTAAATCATCTTCAAAGATAAGTTTGTTGCCTTTTTTTATCTTTCCACCTGGCTTTACCAAAGCTTTCCATGTTTTATCGTTTCCATCTTTTTCTAAAAGTAAAACTTCAACTTTAGCACCTGTTTCCTTTTTGCCGTACAATCTTGCAGGGATAACCCTGGTATTGTTTAAAACAAGCAAATCGCCGGGTCGTAAATAATTTTTTATATCCCTAAAAACTTTGTGTTCGATACTTTTTACTCTTCTATTTAGCACCATCAACTTACAGCTATCTCTTGGTTCAACAGGTTCTTGGGCTATAAGCTCTTCAGGTAACTCGTAGTCATATTGCTCTAAGTTGAAACTTTGTTCACTCATCTACAAACCTCCGCAGTTCCAGTAATTTATCTTTATCAAACCGATATTCATTAAATTTATCCTGTGAAATCATGTAATAACCAAGTTTATTACTAAAATGAACGATCAATTCATCTGCAGGTGATTCAAAGTAAATTCTCTTTTTTTCGGACATTTTGTTTAAAATGTCCTTGTCATCTTCACTTTTTAAAACGTATTCAATGTTTTTGTCGAATACTATTATTGCAGGGAAAAACGTCATATTTTCTATGTAGAGATTATCCAGTAAATCAACCAATCTAACTATGCTTTCTTGATCGTTGTACCTTACAACGTTACTACCATCGATAATAACGCCTTTAATCGTTCCTTTGCTCATGAGCCTATAATGGTAGTAAGATATATTTTTCAATTGAAGTTCCACCATCTGTTTTTCGTAAGGGCCTAAACTCTTAAATATTTCTTTTATTTTTTTGTATAACGAGATCTTTGTATCAAGAGGGTCAATGCTAAGAATCTCGTCTATGAGGTCTTGTACAAAGGGAGTTTTCACATCTAAAGGTATGTATGTTATTAGTGCGTATAAGTCTATAAAATCCTTAAAATTCAGTCTTTTCAATATAACTTGTGGATTGTAGAACTCTACCCCGTACTTTTTTAGTTTTTCATTGTAGCCACCTGGTGGAAACTTATCTGGAAAAAGTAAAAATTTCAGGTTATCAATCGTTTCTTCCTTTAACTTGTAATAACTTCTTAAATCGGTGAATCTATTCTCTTTAGGTTTTTTTAAAATATGCATTATCAGAAATTGAAAATCGTTTATGTGTTTTTTTGGTATTTTTAGTTCGGCATCTTTTCCTAAAACCCTGTAAACCCAAAACATTTTTCTTTCGTTTAATTCTCGAGGTTTTCTGAGAATTGTATTGGCTTTTTCCACTATTTTTCTAGTTTTTTGACTATGTTCTTTATAATCTTTTTCTGAGATAACGTTATAAATTCTTTGAATTGACACAAAACTACTGCTCCTTTTCTATACTTGTCTCGATCTCTTTGTACTTTTCACCAAAGCCTTCAATTTTAACATCCCTAAACCTAATATCTTCATTGTAAGAAATATGAATCTCTAATCTTTCTTCGGGGGTTAAATAATCCAAGAAGTCTGCCCATTCAATTATATATATCCCCTTAGGATCCAAAAAGATATCCAAATATTCTATCTCTTGAGGATCGTTTAACCTATACAAATCAATGTGATATATTGTTGGATTTGTATCATACACTTTTACTAAAGAAAAAGTAGGGCTTGTCACATTTATAGGGCTTTTGCTCAAGTTGTTAACTATATACGATGTTAAAGTGGTTTTCCCCGTCCCTAAATTGCCGAAAAGTAATAATTTTTCTCCCGGGAAAATGTATTTAGAAATAGTCTTTCCCAGTTTTTGGATTTGTTCTATGTTGAGTTTGATGTAAGATATTATAGGTTGTTCACTCCCCATTCGCATTTTTCTTTTAGAAAACACTCAGAACATTTAGGCATCTTTTTACAGTAAACTTTTGAGTGTTTAACTATCAAGGCATGGTATTCGTTGTAAAGTTGAACGTCTTTTCTTAAGTTTTTTTCGAAGAAATCTTGAAATTCGTCGTATTCTTTAGCTGATATTAAACCCAATCGTAAAAACATCCTTTTCGTATAAGCATCGATCACAAAAATGGGCACTTCAAATGCGTATAAAAGAATAGAATCAGCGGTTTCTTTCCCTATTCCTTTGATATTTAACAGTTCTTCCCTTAAAGAGACTACACTTTTATCTTTAATCTTATCTATATCATAATTATATTTTTTTAACCATTCTAAGAAGTTTTTCAAACGTTTACTTTTGAGATTGTAAAAACCTGAAGATCTTATCAATTGAGCCAAATCATCTTCTTTGATTTTAAATAACCTTTCTGGATCTAATAGATCAAGTTGTTTTAAATTTTCGATAGATTTTTCCACATTGTTCCAAGAAGTATTTTGTGTTAAAATAGCCCCCACAGTTACTTCAAACCAATTATCTGCGGGCCACCAATGCTGCGGACCATAAAACCCGTAAAGATCCTTGTATATTTCATAAACTTTATTCAATATTTAATTTCTACCTCCATATTAAATGTTCAGGTGTTTCTCCATCCAAAGCTTGTATTATATCTTTTGCTACCATCTGAGCCATTCGGCTTCTTGTTTCGTGTGAAGCAGAACCAATATGTGGTGTTAGTACTACGTTATCCAAATCTTTTAAATCTGGTGTTAATTGAGGTTCATTCTCATACACATCTAAAGCAGCTCCTGAAATCTCTTTACTTTTTAGTTTTTCGTATAACGCTTCTTCATCTATCACTGGACCTCTTGCTGTGTTAATAACAAAGGCAGATTTCTTCAATAGCGATAGTTTTTCTCGATCCAACATATGATAAGTCTCGTCAGTCAAAGGCACATGTAAGCTTACATAATCAGAAACCTTCAAAAGCTCATCCAAGTTTAAATAAGTGGCATTCAAGGCCTTTTCTTTTTCACTGGAGAGACGATGTCTCTGATAGTAATAAACCTTCATATTGAACCCTATTGCCCTTCTAGCAACCGCTTGACCTATGCTTCCAAATCCTATAATACCTAATGTTTTACCGTACACATCTGTACCAAGGAACAATTCCGGCTTCCAGCCTTCAAATTTACCATCTCTTGTAAAGGCATCCGATTCGACGATTCGCCTAGCAACAGCTAACATCAACGCCCATGCTAAATCGGCAGTGGTTTCGGTCAAAACACCTGATGTGTTAGTTATATATATTCCTAATTCCTTTGCCTTTTCAATATCGATGTTGTTGTATCCCACGGCATAGTTTGCAACGATTTTTAATCTATCCTTTCCTGCTTCTAATACTTCTTTATCAATTGGATCTGCCAGCATTGTAATTAATGCGTCAGATTCTCTTGCTATTTCTTTTAGTTCTTCCTTGGTGAGTAGCTTATCCTTAGGATTAACCCAAATATCGTACTTACCTTTCAACAAATTTATACCTGCTTCAGGTATTTTGTACGTAATTGAGACTTTTTTCATTTTTGAGCCTCCCGATTAGGATTCTGCATTTTTTAGCAATTTACCCCTTGAACAATATAAAATATGCAGTTTAATTATATCATAATAAAAAACCATGGATATGGAATCATTTCAAAGACATCAAATTATTATCTAACCAATCTTTTTCACGGACATTCAATATGATCTAAAGAGTTCTCGTACATTCTTTTCAAAAATTTGATATACTATATTTATAATTCAGTAAAATATCAATAAGATTTAATTCAAATCTGAGAGGTGTGGTCTTATGGGTATCCCCTTAGTAAGCAATAAATTCAAGAAGGAAGAATCACAGTTAAAAACCATGTTGAACGAATATTCTGATCTGATAGATAGAAATTCTTTTTTGATTAAAGATAAAATTGAAGAAGTTAAAAAAGAATTTGAGACACTTTTCAATTTTGTGGTTGTAGGTAAAGTTAAAGCTGGTAAAAGTAGTTTTTTAAACGCTTTACTTGGAATTAAAGAAGGAGAAGAGAGTATCTTCGAGGTTGGACCAGGACCTCAGACTTCCAAAATAACAATCGTTCGAAAGGGTCAAGGGAACGTTGAAACAAGAGGTGATATGGTTACAATCTACAAAGATTTGGATTCTTTGGAAGGAATAGAGATAATAGACACCCCAGGAACGGACACAATAATGGAGAAACATGAAAAGATTACCAGAGATTTTTTAGAAAATAGCAATCTGATAATGTTTGTTTTCGACTCGAAAAATATATATACAAAAAGCGATTGGGAGTTGATCGAAAAGATCATCAAGGATTTGAAAAAAGATGTCATCTTTATTCTCTCCCAGAAGGATAGAGCTTCACAAGAAGAGATAGAAATGGCTAAAAAAGAGCTTATAAATAGATGCAACAAAATAGATTTGAAAGATCCCAAAATCTTTTTAACTTCAGCTAAGCTAGAAATTGAGTCTAAACCTGATAGTGGGTTCCAACAGGTTAGAGATTATATTTTTAACGAAATAGGTAGTCATGACAAGAAAAGAATGAAGTTGAAAACAATTATAGGTAAGATTAGATTTTCCGTTGACCAAAATAGCAACATTTTGAACGAAAAAATCGATGAATTGGAAGTTCTTGAGAGATATTATGAAACCCTTAATGCGTTTTTGGGAGAGAATCATTCTTTTTTTAATATTAGGTTTGATTCAATTAATGATGCTATAAAAAATTATTACTTGAATAAGTTAACTGATTTGAAAGATTCAATCTTAAACTTTTATAAGACGCAGAAAAAAGTGAAAGAAAATATCGAGTATGAGATTTCTCAATTCAAAAAAGAAGTATCAAAAACCCTGAACGATAGAATAACCAGAGAGATTTTAAACATTACTGATGAAGAAAAGAGCAGAATAAATAGATTTTTTGATAAGAAGGAAGTTGTAGATAGATTAGGAATCGATCCTTTCTTAAGGGAAAAGTTAAAGTTGGATGTTGATAAAGAGTTTATTATTTTTTCCAATGATTTAGAAAAAGAAATCAACAAAATTTTAGATAGAACCTTTAAAACAGTAACGTTTAAAAACAAAAATCTGTTGAACAGGTTATACATCTCAAGAAGTGTTCAAAAAAGATTGGATAATGAAATTTCTAATCAAATGAAGGCTTTAGAAAATACACTTAAATCTAATGTTGAATCTTTTTTAAATAGCTTACAGGTAAAAATGCAAACAAGTATGTTTGAAAACTACGAGGCATTTAAAAAGGAGATAAATAAGCTAGAACATTTCAAAGATCTAAAAGAAAGAATTGATGGATACTCAAGGCAATTGGAAGATATAGAGTCGTCTCTTAATAGTAAATCTTTTTAGATTATCTTTTTTATGATATAATATTTCTATATTTTTAGGTTTGTGGAGGTGCTTTCTTTTTTGTTTGATCCCAATTTTATTAGAAATATAGCAATAATTGCACATATTGATCATGGAAAAACAACCTTGATGGATAGAATACTGGAATTGACGCATTCAATAGACGAAAGAAACATGAGAGAACAGTATTTAGATTCAATGGACCTAGAAAGAGAGAAAGGAATTACTATAAAATCACATCCGGTCAAGGTTTTTTATACTGGAAAAGATGGAAATGAGTATGAGCTGAATATTTTAGATACCCCTGGGCATATTGATTTTACCTATGAAGTTTCAAGAAGTTTGGCAGCATGTGAAGGTGCTATTTTATTGGTCGATGCCACTCAAGGTGTTCAGGCTCAAACGGTTACCAACACGTATTTAGCGTTGGAGAACAATTTGGAGATCATAGGCGCAGTAAACAAAATAGATCTTCCCACTGCTAATATTGATGAAACAATGTTGGAAATAAACGATTTGGTTGGTATTGAAGCTGACTCTATAATCCCTATTAGTGCAAAAACTGGAGAGGGTGTCAAGGATTTACTGGAATTGATTATTCAAAAGGTCCCTTCTCCCCTTAGCAAAGGCAATACTTCAGACAAGTTGAAAGGTTTGATATTCGATGCTAAGTACGATAAGTATAAAGGAATCATCGTTTATTGCAGAATATTTGGCGGGAAGGTAAAAAAGGGTGATAAGATTAAATTAATGGCATCTGATGGAACCTATGAAGTTACAGAAGTTGGGATCTTTCATCCAGAGATGATAGAGACAGAGGATCTGTCCGCTGGCGAAATAGGTTATATTGTAGCCGGAATAAAAGATATTGAGCAAGCAAGAGTAGGAGATACAATTACTGATGCACTGAATCCCATAGAAAAACCTCTTCCTGGGTACAAAGAAGTAAAACCAATGGTATATGCGGGACTTTATCCAGGTTTACCCGAGTATTATGAGGAGTTAAGAAAGGCTCTTGAAAAGTTGAAATTGAACGATGCCTCTCTTTTGTTCACACCTGAAAGTTCCCCCGCGATGGGATATGGTTTTAGGGTAGGTTTTTTGGGCTTACTTCACATGGAAGTTGTTAAAGAACGTTTACAAAGGGAGTTTGAGCTTGCCGTTATCCTCACTGTTCCGAGTGTAATTTACAAAGCCAAGCTAAGAAACGGGGAAGAAATAGAAATTACAAATCCTTCAGAGTTTCCTGATGAAGATTTGATAGAGAAAGTTTACGAACCTTTTAGCAAGTTGGATATTATCACGCCGCCTGATTATATGGGAGATTTAATTAATCTTGCTCAGGTCGAAAAAAGAGGTAATTTTTCTCATGTATCAAATGCAGGTAAAAATCGGGTAGTTTTACATTTTGAAATTCCTTTGGCTGATTTGATCTTCGATTTTTTTGATAAGATGAAGGCTATCAGTAAAGGTTACGCCTCTATGGATTACGAGATAACTGGATACAAAGAGTCTAATTTAGTGAAGTTAGAAATTTTAATAAATAGAGAGAAGGTTGATGCCTTATCTTACGTAGTTCATGAGAGCCAGAGTTATACACTTGCAAGGAAATTAGTGGATAAATTAAAAGATTTAATCCCCAGACATCAGTTCGAGATACCTATCCAAGCATATTGTAAGGGTAAGATAATAGCGAGATCCACTATTAAAGCCTTAAGAAAAGATGTCCTTCAAAAGTGTTATGGTGGAGATGTGACGAGAAAGATGAAATTGCTAGAAAAGCAAAAAGAGGGTAAAAAAAGAATGAGAGAGATTGGTAAGGTTAATATTCCTCAAGAGGCATTCTTGGCTTTGTTGAAGGTCAATGAAGATGAAGAATAAATTTGGAGGTGTCAAAGTTGGCAGGAAATTTAAAAGAGAGTAAAAGTAAGGGTAGAAATATCTACAGAATAATCTTATGGATTGGCGGATTGGCTTCTTTATTTGTGTTTTCCTTGGTTATTAACCAACCATGGCTTCTTTTCGTTATAACCATTGTAGCTCTTTTGAGTAAAGAGTGGCTGTTGGCGTTTATAATTACTGGAATAAGAGGAACAGGTATTTTTGGAGTCATGGGAGAGGTTGAAATGTTGTGGATTACATTATGTATATTTTTTATATTCATTTGGGGTCTTTTCAGATTCTTCTTTGATACTGATAGATTTTTGAGAAAAAAGGTAAGAAGTTTACACACGAATCAGGAAAAAGAAAAGGTGTAGAGTTTCTACACCTTTTTAAGTTGTTTTTTATAGTCAACTTTGTTTGATGTTGTATTTTCTTTTTATCCTTTTGATCTCGTCTCGGTACCTTGCTGCTTCTTCGTATTTTAATTCGGATGCTGCTTCGTACATTTTTTCTTCAAGCATAGCTAAGTAATCATCTGGAGAGAGGTTTTCCTCTACGGCGAATATATAATCTTCTTCTTTTACCTCGTTATCTTTGAATGGGGCAAACATATCTTCTGGTAATTTTTTAATGATACTTCTTGGAGTGATGTTGTTTTCCCTATTGAAATGAATCTGTATTTCTCTTCTTCTATTTGTTTCGTCGATAGCGGTTTTCATAGCCTCCGTTATTCTGTCGGCATATAGTAATACCTTCCCTTCGACGTTTCTTGCGGCCCTACCAATCGTTTGAATCAATGTTGTTTCAGATCTTAAAAATCCTTCTCTATCTGCATCCATTATGGCAACCAGAGAAACTTCAGGTAAATCTAATCCTTCTCTTAGTAAGTTTACACCAACAACCACTTCAATTTCGCCGTTTCTTAACTTTTTTACTACCTCTGATCTCTCAATTGTGTCGAGTTCAGAGTGTAGATACAGTGATTTAATTCCCATTAGGTTTAAATGATCTGAGAGAATTTCTGCATCTTTCTTTGTTAAAACCACCGCTAGAGCCCTTTCTCCTCTTTCTACAACATGTTTTACTTCGGAAATGAAGTCGTCCACTTGCCCTTCTGTTGACTTTACTTCAACCTTTGGATCCACAAGTCCTGTAGGTCTGATGATTTGTTCAACAATTTGGTCTGATACTTCCATTTCGAAGGGACCTGGAGTAGCTGATACAAAGATAATTTGATTGGTTCTTTCTAAAAATTCTTCGAATCTCAAAGGTCTGTTATCTAAGGCAGATGGTAGCCTAAACCCGTATTCAACCAGGTTTTTCTTCCTTGCGTAATCTCCTCTGAACATTGCCCTTAACTGTGGTACGGCTATATGGGATTCGTCGATAAAGGTAATAAAATCCTCGTCGAAGTAATTTAAAAGAGTCCACGGAGGGTCTCCAGGATTTCTTCCATCGAAATACCTTGAATAATTTTCTATACCTTTGCAGTATCCTAGTGTTTGAAGAAATTCCATATCTTGTCTTACCCTTTGCTCTATTCGTTGAGCCTCCAAAAGTTTGCCTTCCCTTTTAAAATATTCTATTTGGGTTTGCAGATCGGCATTTATTCTTTCAATAGCTGAAAAGATTTTTTCATCACTAGTTACGAATTCTTTCGCTGGATAAATAGTAATTTTATCAAATTCTTCTATTATGGTTCTGTTGAATACGTCCAGTGCTTCGATCTTTTCGACTTCGTTATCAAAAAAAGTTACCCTTATTCCAAAATCTTCGTAGGGAGGGAATATTTCTAAAACATCACCTTTCCATCTGAACGTTCCACCGAGATAATCTTTTTCTTGCCTTGTGTATTGCATTTTACCTAGTTTAATAAGTATCTCTCTTCTAGAATACTCTTCGTTCACTCGCAGATAAAGATTTATGTTGGAAAAGTCATCAGGGTTTCCCGACGCATAGATAGCTGAAACACTTGAAACTACAATTACGTCTCTCCTTGTTAAAACTGATTTTAACGTCGAAAGCCTCATTTTGACTAAAATATCGTTTATGTCAGCATTTTTTTCTATGTATATGTCTCGAGAAGGGATATAGGCTTCTGGTTGATAGTAATCGTAGTAACTTATAAAAAATTCTACTTTATTTTCAGGAAAAAACTCTTTGAATTCGTTGTACAGCTGAACGGCTAAGATTTTATTCGGAGAGAGAACTAAAGTTGGTCGATTCACGTTTGCAATAATATTAGCCATTGTATAGGTTTTGCCAGATCCAGTAACGCCCAGTAAAGTTTGAAATCTATAATTTTCATTGATCCCAGAAGAGAGCTCTTCTATTGCTTTTGGTTGATCTCCTTGAGGTTCGTATTCTGAACGAAGCTTAAACACAATAAACACACCTCCATTCAACCTCTGCTTTAGATTCTAATAGATTTAGAATCTAAAGGTAAATCCTGCGCTTATTTTAAAATTATTTGTCGTTTCTATATTTCCTACTTCTTCTATGGGGAATAAGAAATTGTATCCTGCCTCCATGTATAATCCAAAGGTTTCGTTCATATAATAACTATAATCGATAACTGGTGTGAGTTTAAAGTAAACAGCCGACGAATCATCCGAAGCTGTAACACTTTTCACCCCTGCTAAGATTCCCAACAAAAGAGTTACATCTGTTTCTGATATATAGTTAAGATAGCCAACTTTGAAATCAAAATCTCCATCAAATGTGTTTTCATCGAACAAGAACACAAAAGAAAATCCAGTATATAAATGTTCATAATTATCGAATCCTGCTTCGAACCCTACACCGTTCTTTTTAAATCCTTCGTTCACGTAATATATTCTTGTGATGGTTCTTATTGGAGAAAGAGTTGGATTTTCTAATACGTAAACATTTTCATCTTGGTAGTTGAAATTTTTTGGGACTTCAAGTATCTTCAACAAACTGTTGTTATCCCAGACTTCTTCGGCTATTAATTTCCCATCGTGAAGGTCATAGAACTCCCCATTTAATTCTTTAGTGATTACAAATTCAAACATCATACCTTCTCTTATTCCAACATTTCTGCCAGCATCTATATGAACATATTTATTTTCTAAAGTGATAATATTGGCTTTTATTTTAAAAAGTTTGTTCAACTCTGTAGCGACAGAAGATGCAAGATTATTGGCAGCATATTTTCTTGAATAGTATAACGCTTCAAAATCGCTTGTACTAGCATTTATATATGAGGTGCCACTTGAAGTAAGAAGTTTGGAATAGATATTTTCTCCTGTTGAAATTTTGACGACGCTGACCTTCGCTAGTATGCGATACTCCCACCATATTAATTCTTCGGTTTTTTCTAAGTCAGGGAAGCTTTCAAGTATTTGAATATGGACTAAAAAATCAGCATCTAGTTTTTTCTTCAGGTAATCTTCGTTTTCAATCATTTCTCTAAGATTTTCTAATAACAGATCATCTTTTGTTAATACCTTATATTTTCCTTGTTTTTCAAGATCGTTTTTTAAATATTGTTCCAACAAGGAACCGATACTGGAATCACCTTCCGTGTAAATCAAAAAACTTCTTCTTAGATCGATAACTTCGCTCGATTGAGAAAAAAGTTGCAATAAAAAGATAGAAACAAAAATAGTTAAGATGAAAATCTTTTTCAATTTTAATCATCCTCTCAATTTTAAATAGATGAAATTTTTTCAGCTAATTCCTTTTTCCCTGTTTTTATAGCACATTTATACAATTGCATCTTTTCATTAAATATTATACCAGCTTCCCAAAGAGTTTTTTCATCCAGCAAAACAAAATCATCAAAATTGCCTTTAAAAGCTTCTTCACCATTTTTTAACAACAGTACGTTAGGTTTCAAACTGGCGAATTCATCTATCCAGTGAGTTGATATTATTATGGTCTTTCCTAAGTTGCGAAGTTCTTTTATAAGGTTGAATATAGAAGTTTTTGTCAGGTAATCCAATCCAACAGTGGGTTCGTCAAAGATTATATAATCAGGGTTGTAGGAGAGAACAGAGATAATCGCTACCTTTCTCATTTCTCCTCCTGAGAGTTCGAATGGATTTTTTTCAAGGTACGATTCCGGTAATTTAACTAGCTCTAAATAGTACTTTAGTAAATCATCACTTAGTTGAACCCCAAAATTTTTTGGTGCAAACATTATTTCTTCTTTTACGGTAGGAAGAAAAAATTGGGATTCTGGGTATTGAAAAACTATGCCAATTTTCTTTCTTATATCTTTGATGTTGACCTTTTTGTCTTTTGTGGATAATCCCTCAACTAACACTCTTCCTTGTTGAGGTATGAGTAAGCCGTTCATTAAACTCATCAACGTAGTTTTCCCGGATCCTGTATGTCCAACGAATAACCACAAATCACCTTTCTTAATTTCCACATTTATATTTGCTAGGGCTGTCTTTTGAAAAGGTGTATTCAATGCGTAAGTAAAACTTACATTTTCAAGTATTATCGACATATTTCATCAACCAACTTTTTTAAATCGGTGTGGAATTGTCTATTTATTTTTTCATTGAAAGGTAGCTCAGATTGGATAACGTTATTCTTGTAAAATTGATCCTTGTCTCCTTCATAAACAATCTCTCCATCGTTAAGGGCGATGATTTTGTCTACATGTTCAAGGTCAGAAGAATGATGAGAGGCAATTATAATCGTTTCTCCTATTTCTCTGAGATTGCGTATAACTTTGTAAATTTCATTTCGACCTTTTGGATCTAGCATTGAAGTAGGTTCATCCATGAGTATAATTTCAGGATCCATAGCAAGTATGGATGCTGTTGCAAGTCTTTGTTTCTGCCCTCCAGATAATGCATTGGGGTCTGCGTGGTTCAACCCTTCTAACCCTACCGTTGAAAGGGCCCACTCGATTCTTTCTAGCATTTTTTCTCTTGGGACCCCTATGTTTTCTAACCCAAAAGCCACGTCCTCTTCGACGGTGACCCCTATAATTTGATTTTCAGGGTTTTGAAAAATATAACCTACCTTTATTCTATTATGTTCATCTAATTTTTGATCTTTGATAATTACTTCTCCCTCTTGAGGGGATAAAATACCACATAGAAGCTTTAGAAGCGTAGATTTTCCACTTCCATTACTCCCAACTAAACCGATAAACTCACCTTTTTTGACGTCTAAATTGATATTTGTTAGTACTTTTTTTTCATAATAACTGAAAGAAAGATTTTTGCATCCAAAAAACATCTTAGCCCCTCTTTATCGAAAGATAAACTCTAAAACCTCCAGATTTTTCTAACTCTTTTACGTTGCCAAAAATTTGTTTCATGTAGTTTTCTAAGCCTTTTCCACCTTTATTGTGGTAAGCAACTAAATATATCTTGCCATTCTCATTCAAATGGTAATAGGATTCTTCGATTAGTTCATGTAATACATCCTTACCTGCAACTATTGGAGGGTTGGTGACAATAACATCGAAGTAGTTACCTTCCCATGGTTTGAATAGATTTCCTTGTTTGATCACAGCGTTCACGTTATTGTTTTTGGCGTTTATTTTAGAAAAATCAACTGCTCTGTTATTTATGTCACTCATATACAGATCAATGTCAGGAAATTCTTTTTTTAAGGCTATACCTATTGCCCCGTATCCGCATCCCATGTCTAAAACTTTTTCATTTGTTAGTTCTACTTTTTCAATCAATAAAATACTTGCCCTGTCTATCCTTTTCTTTCCATATACTCCGGATGGGGCTTTAAATAGATACTTATGCCCATTTCTTAATTTTAAAACCAACTCTTTTACCGTTAGTTCTGACGTTGGGTTTTCACTGTAGTAATGCTCAAAAGAAGGTGTTTTTTTAATTTTTTTTTCTTTAGCAGGGTTCAGATCATTATTAACTTTTCTGATTACTTCATCAACTTTCATGAAAGCGATATCTTCAGGACCGTATATTTGAACATCTTCATATTCGTTATTATTTTTCTTTTTTTGAGTCAATTTATTCGTACCTCCAAAATTATTAAAGATGGCTGGGTTTCCCTGCTGCACATAGAAATCTCCGCTTATGGCTGCTCCCTTCCGGGCCTGACCAGTTTCACGGGTTCCTATTGCGCAGGACCCAGCCTCCTGTAATGGTGCTTTCATATTATATCATTTCATTGTTGAAAAATCAATTAATCTTGTTAAAAGCTATGTTAATCTTAAAAATCATCGGGATTTGCCCCAAATCTTTTACTCTGATCTAAATTGTCTATTATCCTCATTTCTTCTTCTGTTAGTTCGAAGTCGAAAATATCGGCATTTTCTTTTATTCTTTCCTTGTGTACAGATTTGGGAATAGTTACCACGCCATGTTGCAGGTCCCATCTTAATACTATTTGTGCGGGAGTTTTTTTATACTTATTTGCTATATCAACTAACTGGGGTATATTTAGAACTCTTCCTCTCATTAAAGGACTCCAAGCTTCAAGCTGTATTTTGTTTCTTTGACAATAATCTAAAAGATCTCTTTGCAATAAGTATGGATGAAATTCTACTTGATTCACCATAGGGGTAATTTCACAGTTGTTTATTATATCTTGGAGATGATGAATTAAAAAATTACTCACACCAATAGCCCTTACTCTACCTTCCTTATATAACTTTTCAAGGGCTTTCCAGGTTTCTATATATTTTCCACTTACAGGCCAGTGAATTAAATATAAATCTAAATAATCTGTTCCCAATCTTTTTAATGAATTCTCAAAAGAGTTTAAAGTGCTTTCGAAACCTTGATTCGTATTCCATACTTTGGAGGTTATAAAAATTTCATCTCTCGGTATTTTACTCTGTCTGATTGCTTTACCTATCTCTTCTTCGTTTTCGTACATTTCTGCGGTATCTATCAACCTGTATCCTATACTTAAAGCGTACTTTACACCCTCTATCAATTCATCTCCATGAGCTTTGTATGTCCCATAGCCCAACCAAGGGATTTTCACTTTGTTGGCTAATTCCGCTTTATCATAGATGCTTGTAATTCGCATAGATCAACCCCCTTGTTTTTATGATTTATCTTGATTTTGTTTTTTTTCATTCAACTTCAAATAACAATCTCTACATACAGCGATATATTTTTCAAATCCACCAACATCTATTTCTCCACCATTTTCCACAATTTTGTAAGATATTGTTGCCTTGTACTCTCCACATTCATGGCAAACAGCTTTCTTTTTAATCACAGTGTCTGCATGAGCCATTAAAAGGGAGGTAACTTTGAATGGATTATTTTTATAACTCAAATCCAGGCCTGCACAATAAACATCCTTACCAGAATTGATCATCTCCACAACAACTTCTCTAAGAGGCTCGTCTAAAAACTGGATTTCATCAATAAAAACCGCCTTTTCGTCTCCATCAAGTTGGGGCAAAATTTCAGCGGAATTATTAATGGGGATGGCTTTAACGGATGTATTAGAGTGGGATACAATAAAAGTTTCGTTGTATCTGTTATCTAACAAAGGTTTAAAGACTTTTATCTTCTTTTTCCCGAGGGTGTAGATTTCAATGAAAGAAATTAATTCGGAAGTTTTGCCAGAATACATAGGTCCAACAATTACTACTAAATTACCTGTTGCCATATTAAAGTTTCACATCCCTTTTTTCATTAGTTTTAATCAAATTTTTCTGATAATAGTTGATCAATTTCATCTAAAGACTCTTTCCACAATGTTTCTATTCCAAAATCATTCAGAATTTCTAAGGAAGGGGTTCTAAATATAAAATAGTCCTTGTAATTGAATCTTCCTATGGAAACAACGTAGAGCACATACGAAGCAATCGCCTTGATGGGATACCATTTGTATAAGAAGAAAAAGTTTTTCAAAAAAACATCATACAAACTTTTAATATTTACATCTGCTACCTCGTAATAGTCGTAAAGAACTTCATCAAAGATCCTCATAAACCTTGCTGGTAATTTATTAGGGAAAAAATGCTTGTCTAACCTGAAAACAGTGGTGTTCCACTCTTTTTTCAATAAAGCTGCATCGATCAAAGTTTCTATTTTAGTATGTGATTTGCCAGTGTTTCTTTCTATAATATGTATTCGTGGATGTATTTTCATATCAAGATAAGAATGTAAGTATAAACCTAAGGCATACTCTGGGCTTTCCTTTTGAATCTCTTTTATAAACCTTGTTAAATCAACATTATGCAACGTTTCACCAATAATGTGATATTTAGGATCAGAAATATCGTAATAAAAAATATCTGGACCCATCAGTCCAAGATTAAACATTTTCACATTTTTCAAACTGTTTGGAAAAATCTTATGACCGAAGATAATGTGTGTTAAATATCCTGGCATCCCTTAACTCCTTCATATGCTTTCTCTTTTTTATTTTATCATATTTTTGGTATGGTTTGACATATCCATTAGTAAAACAAAGTGCGCATCGATTACAAGAAACTTTTTTATACAATATATTATTATTATTTTCCATTATTGCCTATGTAAAACTTCATTTTGCCTCGCCTTAATTACCTGCTATTTTCGAAAGATTATCTTCATTTTTCTTTTTTCTTAATCCCAATAATTTCTTTTTTATAGTCATGTGAGGAAAGAAAATTTGTTGAAATAAATAAGTAAATAATGTTACCATCTTTTTAATTTTTTCAATCTCCGACTGATAATTTTCACTTAATAAAGTTTTTCTATTATGCCAATCTTCTATCAAATATCAAACTTTTGTCTTGCAAGGGAACACTATATTTTCTAAATTGAGCAATATAAGGCTTTTCATCTGAAAGTAATTGGCTATGAAAAATTTTAATTTCTTCTCCATAGCATTCTCTTTCAATACTTTTCTATCAAAAATTATTATCTATAACCTGCAGTTCCAATTTCCTAATGCAAGGAAGAAGTTTTCCCCCTCAAACTCGTTTTCTGTTTCTTTTCATAAATATCTAACAAATGAAAATGCTTCCTCAAAATCCCCTATTTTTCTAAATTCATTAGCTTTTTGTACCTGTTCTGTTATATTATATATATATTCTACGTTTCGACTATTTGTTAAGGACATCATTAGTTGTTTTGAAATGTAATTTGGCTACTTTTCTGAGAATATCTTCTCCATATGTGGCAACAATCTTCTTCCCACTTTCTATAACTGTCTGCGATGCACCTTTAGACAAGTTTATTTTATATTCATTTGATAGTTTAGATAGTTTTTCTAAAAACCTTGCTCGTGCCAGAATCGATGCTGCTGCCACAGCTATGTTTTGTTCGGCTTTGTGCATCTGTATAAGTCTTAGGTTTTTACCTTTTTCCTGAAGTTTACTAAGGATAAAGCTTTCATCTGCAAATTGATCAGCGATTGCAACCTTACAATCAACTTTTGAAAGTACTTCTTCTATAGCTTTTGCATGTCCCCAGGCAAGTAATGTATTTAGACTTTTCTTTTCCTTTTTTAATTGCTCATATAAGTTATTATATTTTTCCGGAGATATTTCAATAATCGCAAAGCGCCCTTTACATATTTTAGTTACTTTCTGGGCAAGTTCTAAGTTCTTAGCATCGCTAAGTTTCTTACTATCCTTTACGCCACATTCAATCAATTTTTTTGCAGATTGCTCATTTACATAGACACCAGCGCTAACTAAGGGCCCGAAGAAATCACCTTTCCCCGATTCATCTGTGCCGATAATAGGGAATCCTAGTCCAACATTTTTATTTAAATTTTTTGAACCAGATGGTATTTCTTTACTTTCTATCAAAGTTTGGATTTTTATCACATTTGCTTTACTATTAAGTTGCGAATAATCGATTTTCAAAACACCCTTCTTGTTTTGATAAATTCTAATTAGTCCAGACCAGTTAAGAGTAGAGACGGTAAACTGCACACCATAAGCGATTTCTTTACAATCAGATACATTGAAATTGTTGCTTTCTAGTGCGGATCTTATATGTTTATAGCTCTCAAGAAGTTTATTTTTTGGCTGCATACAACTCATTCCTTATTTCGAGGAAATAAAGAATAAAGGTCATTGAAATAGTCAAATATTTCTTTTGTATCATTAAATATCTTGTTGACTATGTCCTCTGATTTTTCTTGCGAATCAACTTTGGTAATTTTACTCTCGTCACTATGCATCATAAAGTTTCTGTTCGTATCGAGACACACACTAATTCTTGTGAGCATTGTATCTGCATGTTTTTCTTTTTCACAAATAGCTTTTCTTTTTGGATTGCTTCTATCATTCAGACTGGAGAAATTTGCATTTTTTGTATTGAAATACCCTGCTTCGAAAAGCCCTATCCCAACAAGAAGTTTTTTTACAAAACCCTCAAATGCCTTTGATGCAGGCATTACTAAAGGGGAGAACTCAGGTAAAGGAATTTTAGTTAAGCAGAGACATTCGGAAGCTACAAACCATTTTCTATCATAAGTCTCAAGATAATTATAAACAATGCCTATTTTTTTCTTTACATTGTCTTCAGCTATATCTATGAGCTGAGGAGTATACTTAGCTGCAAAAAATTCCAAATTCTTTTCGTCGCTTGATATGAATCTGGCTATCACGTCCTTCTCTGATGGGTTAGCAATTCTTTCAATCAGGTTACAGCAATCCTCAAAAAGCTTATCCATTTTCCCTTGAAGTAATAAGGTGCCATTATTGTATTGGGTTAAAGTTATAGAAAAATTGTTCCTAGCAATTTTAGCTCTATATTCAATAGCAGAGTTTGGATTGTCGGTAATTTTCACTGTTGCTTCAAGCGTGTTTAAAGATTCTTTTATTTTTGTTCTGAGTTCAACCAGCATAATGTCGTATCTTGTCGCACATGGTTTGATCTCTGTTATCTCACCTCCAAGAAAAGACTGCGGATTATCTTCATAACGTGATTTCAGATTTTCCATTTCAGTCTTCAATGAGTTTTGCTTACCTTGAATGAGCACTGTACCTGTATAGTAGATTATTACTATTGTTCTATAGTAATAGTTTGATATATCAAGCCTCAAATCTTTTTCCTCTGAAGTTTGTTTGACTTGGTAGTTTTTACTAACACAGTAATCGGTAAACACTTTTGCTATCCTATCAGTATTTGAAACAGTTTTAGACATATCTTAAACCTCCTCAAACAATTCTATTACTCCCTTTAAAAAATATAAAACAGGCTTGAAACCTTATTTCTAGAATTCGAAAATTTTAAAAATACTTCCTTCATTCTAAGTTTCATCAGATCTGTTTTAGTACCCCTTAGCACGCAACAGGCCCACAAAAATAGAGAAGTTTTCGCCTTGTTGCCCTTTTAAAACCAAAATCTTATTTTTAAAAATCTTTTATTTCTAAAATTTCGACAATTTTATGTTTTTAATTCTTTTATTGCCTACCTCTAAAGGCATAACCCATGAGGTACCGGCGTATGTGAGTTTTCACCATAACAATAGCAAAGGTGAGACTGCGGGATTGCAAATAGCACCAAAGGAGTATATATGCACTGTTAGAAGGATTAAATTATACTTATACAAATAGGGTTTTTTTCTGAGCTATAACATCATTTATTTAGTGGCATAGGATAGAAATATCGACCATTTTCATCGAGTATATTTGATTTCATTACCTTTTCATACTATCTTTTAAAATACTTAGCTACATAAGAAGGTTTCTTATAATCGAACATCTTCTTAAATTCAAGTACCAATCCGTAGGCTTGAACTGTGTCAAGATGTTGATATTCCATCAATTCATCGAGTCTAACTTTATCTTTCTTGTAAGGTTGTTAGGATTTTTTAATAGCAAGTACGTTGTCATTTTTTATCTCTTGCCTAACGGTACATGATTATTCAATCCTTTGTTCCTATTTCGTTTCCCCTAACCATAATTTTGTGAAACGAACTAAAGTATAACTTTCAAAGAACAACGATTTTGATTGAAGAATTCTATCAAATTGAATTTCACTTTTATAGCATATAAGGAGCATATTCACAGTTATAACACAAAATAGTAATTTCTGTAAGAAAAGTGAACTTTATATTCTGTTTTGTATAATCAATTCTGACAAAGCTATACAAGAAAATAAAAGGTTTCAACAGCAACGGGTAAATGGCTCATTCGAAGTCCACCTCGTTGGTTTTTGATATTGATATCACCCGACATCTTTTAGAGTTGAAATCAACTCCTGAATGCTTTTAAATCTATATTTCTCAAAATCTTCTTGATTAATTCGCATGAAAGTCCATTTACTTTTTGTAATTTTAGTAGCATCTTCACACCACAATTTCATTCTTTTGTCTTTGTGTTTAACATCGATGTCTTCCCTACCCTTTGTTTCAACAATCAAATGTTCCTTTTTGTCTGTCAATGTGACGAAATCTGGGTAGTATAGCTTAAGATTTCCATCAGAATCTCTATATTCTACAAAAAAACCAATTTTGGGAACTATTTTACTGAACGCTAACACATCTTCAGCTCTGTCTAGGAACTTGGCAAAATCCAATTCAAAATCGTTATCGCAAAGAACATAGTTGAAGATACATCTATCAGCAGCATAAACCATTTTTGATGAGGGAAAAGGTGGCGTGTCTGAAAGTCTAATATAATATATCTTTTCTGGCTCCTTTTCTATAAAAGTCATATCTTTGAATGCTTCTACAAACAATCTTGTTAACAGTTCCTGAACCTCAGGAGTACTCAGCTTATAAAGAACTCTTGGGTCATCGAGGTCAACTTTTTCGCTGAATAGTTTTTCGACGACATATTTTTTCACGAGCGGGTAAAAGTTAGAAAATGCTCCTCTTATCTTCAACTGCTTGAGTATCTGGTCAGTATAATAGGCAATAACGCTTTTTGAATCCTGCGGTACAGGCAAATCCCATTTTCTTTTTATAATTTCCATTCCTTTTAGCATATCTACAGCCACATATTCCATTTCTAAGATTTTGTTTTCTAATGGTATTGCAACCGGAGGTAATTTATCAACCTCAACCACCTCCAATTGAAATTCCCTCAGGAGAATCCTCGGAGAGAGCACAGGAATCTCGATATCTTTATCCAGTTTATTCTCATCTACATATATAGTTGTTAAATTAAGGGATTTTCCAGTATCGAATTCAGCGAACTTGATACCCTCTTGGGTTTCTAATTCCTCAAGAATATCCATCAAGCCTGGTGGTCCAATAACTTCGAGGATGTTTATTGATTCATCAACATTTGCATCTTCTTCAAGGAACATTTTTCTTAAACCTCTCCCTATAACTTGTTCTGGGAGCACCTTCCTTTTTGATGTGTAAGATCGAAGTCCCACAATCACATTTACATTTCTAACGTCCCATCCCTCATTTAACATCATTGTGCTTACTATTGCTTCGTATGGATTTTTTTCAGGATCTGGATCATCAATTGTCTTTGCAAACTCTCTCGCTTTAGATAGATCTGCTTTTTTAACTTCTCCAGTGCTATTTGTAGGTATCAATAATACCTTATCTTTAAGGTCTGGAACAGCAGAGTTCAGATACTCATATATCTCATCTGCCTCTTCATTTTCTGGGCACTGAAAGAACAGTACTGACTTTTTTGATAAGGGCTTTAATTTATCCTTGTATTCCCTCCATCTTCTTATTCCCGCATCAATCCAAGCTCTGTATCTCTCAACTGTTTTTTTAGAAGCGATTTCTTTAGCACCCTTTACAAGCCCCTTCAGCGGCGATTTCACGATGTTCATTTCTATGGCTTGTTTCAGTGAAAAATCAACAATGATACATGGAAATAAAGCTCCATTTTCAGTTTTGGGGGTGGCAGAAAAGTCGAGTTCCATATTGATGCCTTTGCCATATTGAGAGACCAAGTCTTTGTTAAGTTCCTAAAGTATCTTCTTCCATGCTTTTTCAAAACTGTATATGTGGTGGGCTTCACTTTCAAGATCATTATATTAGGGCAAGTTGTAAAAACCTCTTTTATCCTGTTTTCCTGATAGATATCGGAAACATTATAAACCTCAGGTAATTCCATAACTTATCTATATACTGCTCTACTTCTTTCTTTTTACTCTCCCTTTGTTCTAACTGCTGAATATTGGTCAAAAACAACGTCGCTTCTGGAATTATATGGATTGGATCCTCCTTAAGGATCACTTTCAAGTCGAACTCCTCTTGCCACTCAGGAGGAATAAGCGGCAATTCTCGGAAAATCTTGCCATCTTTGAAATCTCTTGTCAGCCTATCATAAATTACATTTTTTTCTCCTGCTATGAACAGATACTTTGAGGTATAATCATCTTTGCTTTCTTTTTTATAATTGAAATACTGCCAAACAATGCTCAATGCCATTACATAGGTCTTACCAGAACCTGTAGCCATTTTGAAGGCATAAAGTGGATATTGATCATAGGAGGGGTCATAACCTTGTATAGGTCCAGCACCGAAATCCCTTGCTATATCAATGAAATTCCGTTTTTTCATTACTTCATAAATGTAAATCAGCTTTTCAATAGCTTCCCTCTGGCAAAACCAGAATTGAAATAGCTCTTTTTCTACAAAATGGTCTTCTTCAAACCAAAACTGCAGGAGTCTTTTTGTTGTGGGTGTAACTTTTGGATAGCCTTCTTCTCGCCATGTGTATACTGCTTTTCGGAGTTCGTTGACTAAATATGCCTTACCTGGGCGTCTCTGTTCGGGGTGTAAAAGATCAGTAGGTCTCATTATTTCCACTTTCCTTAAGTTCATCGGGAACTTTTATAGAAAAAAGCAGGTCATTTAGTATGTTTTTTAAAGGACTTACTAAATGAGGTAACAACATTCCCACAGCGCCCAAGAGTACGATCACAAACGTATTGAGGGTTTCTGTTAATCCTGGTGAAAAAAGATTTTTTACATCTGCGAGAGAAGTAATGTAAGCAACTGATATGCCAAATAACAAACTAGAGAGAAGACTTTTGTAATTGCCCGTAATCCATTCTCTTCTTTCTATCAGCAAGTACTTTATGTGTTTATATCGCAAGAAAAAAGTAAGGATTGCCAACGAAATCCCTATCATAGCAGTTATTAAAACCTGTTGATTAAATCTGCTCAATAAATACCAAGGAAGCGTAAAGAAAGATATCGATAATAAAATCCAAAAATAGCTTTGCCATTTAATCTTTCCTAAATAAATCTTGTTGGATTGGTTCTATCACGAAAATAGTG
>NZ_AZRM01000022.1 GCF_002895605.1 Petrotoga miotherma DSM 10691 | reverse complement strand
GCCATTTTTTGATTTAAATTTATTTTGTGTTTGAAGCCAGCTTTCATCTTTTCCTTGAACCCCTTTCGGGGTGTTGTTTTACCTGGAAAGTGTTCCCGCTGGATTTTTATAAAATCTTTCCTTGACAGTTGAGAATATCAATGCTATAATATTTCAGGGTTGAATAAGAAGCAAAAATTACGGAGAGGTGGCCGAGTGGCCGAAGGCGCTTGCCTGCTAAGCAAGTGTAGAGGTGACTCTACCGAGGGTTCGAATCCCTCCCTCTCCGCCATTTTTTATCAAAGTTTCAATGTGCCTGTAGCTCAATTGGATAGAGCGTTGGACTGCGGATCCGGAGGTTGCCGGTTCAAATCCGGCCAGGCACGCCAAATTATGCAAAATAAAATCGGTCTTATTTTAGACCGATTTTTCTTTATGCCTTTTGAACTTTTCCAGATTTTAAACATTTAGTACAAACATAAATCCTTCTTACTGTACCTTCGTCGGTAATTACTCTTATCTTTTGAAGGTTAGGCTTCCATACCCTTCTTGTTGTTACTTTTGATTTAGCAACGGTGTTTCCAGTCGCAGGACTTTTTCCGCAAATTTCACATTTTCTAGCCATCTATATTCCTCCTTAGCCTACACTTTTTTCTGTCTTTTGGAATTCTGAAACTTAATAATTAGCTCTCTTTAAAGCTCATATTTAAATTTGCCCTTTTGCATGATTTTTTTGTGAACACAAGCGCAAATTTTTCTCTTAAGAATTTTAGTTCGTTTCTCTGTAAATAAAGTACAAATCCATTTCGTTGTCACCAGAAACGTAAACTGGAAATCCTAAGATGGCACCTTTAGAATTGACTTTTACAATCTTGCCAGTAAATACGGATGGAGGAGTTACAACTATATTATAACCGTATTTTTCGAGATTAGTGGCTATGGATCCAGAAACCATATTGCCAAGTTCTCCTATAGCACTAATCGCCATATCATTAATCTCGTCTATTTTCATCATACCATCCATCATATTATTAACTATATCTTTTGCTACATTTTCGGTAAAGGAATAAAGAATATTTCCTTCAAGTTCACCAGTAAAACCTATATTAGTAACCACATCGTAATGTTTTTCGATTTCTTGGACGACATATGGCTTTTCCAAATAAATATCTATCTTTGTGATTATCTTAAAGGTGTTTTTGAGAGAGGCGAGTACTGAATTTATTATATTAACGTCTATTTAAGAGCACCTCCAGTTCTAAGACCATTTTGTTCCTTCAGCGGTATCTTTTATTTCTATACCAATTTTGCTTAAGTTATCCCTTATGTAGTCAGAAAGATTGTATAACTTTTCTTCTCTAAGAACAGATCTTACGTTTAGAATAATTTCCATTAGTTGATTTAATTCTAGATTATTCTTCTTTACTTGTTCATTAGTTTCAAAAACCCCTAAAACACTCCCATAAATATTTCTTATTATATAATAATTATTTTTTATTGTTTCTTCATCACGTGAATTTAACGCTTTGTTTAAATCTCTCGATAATTCGAAGATTCTTGCTACAACAGATGGTGTGTCAAAATCATTCGAAAGGCCACTAATGAGATACTCTTCTTGTTCCTTAAAGTAATTCATTTCTTGAGGATAAGGCACTTTCCCGTTAAAGAATTCCTCAGCTTCATTCAATGATTCTTTAACTCTATTAACTGATACCTCTTGGGTATGAAGCAGTTCCTCGCTTATATCTATAGGTATACGATAGTGTTTGCTGAGTATAAAAATTTTTAAGACATCCGAATCAAATTTTTTCAAAAGGTCTCTTAAATACCAAACGTTCCCTAAGGATTTTGACATCTTATCTTGTGCCATACGAATCATTCCGTTGTGCATCCAATATTTTGCAAAATCCTTACCACTTTTTGCTAAAGCTTGGGCTCTTTCGTTCTCGTGATGAGGAAAGATGAGATCGTTACCTCCCGCATGAATATCGAAGGTATCTCCTAGTATTTCAGAAGACATAACAGAACATTCTATGTGCCACCCTGGACGACCTTTTCCCCATGGGCTTTCCCAAAACGGTTCTCCTTCTTTTGAAGATTTCCAAAGGGCGAAGTCCAAAGGATTTTTTTTGTATTCAGAAACATCTACTCTGATCCCGACTTTCAGATCTTCAATCTTTCTGTGCGATAACTCTCCATATCTTGAAAATTTTCCAACTTCAAAGTAAACATCTCCGTTTTCAGCTTTATAAGCGTAACCTTTTTCTTCAAGTTCTTTTATATAAGATATAATTTCATCAACATAAGTAGTAGTTTTCGGGTGAAAATTAAAAGCTCTTGCTTTAAGAGCCGTCATATCTCTCCAATACTCAATTATATATCTTTTCCCTACCTCTTCGAAAGGTAGGTCCTCTTTTTTTGCTTGATCGATGATCTTATCGTCTATATCGGTGAAGTTCTGTACTAATGTAACTTTGTAACCAATATATTCTAAAAAACGTCTAAAAGCATCAAATATTATAATAGGCCTTGCATTCCCAATGTGTAACAAGTTGTAGACTGTTGGTCCACAAAGATAAATTTTTATTTCGCCTTCTTTTACCGGTATTAAATCAACTAATTGTGCACTTAATGTATCGTATATTTTAATTGTAGGAAGAGATTTCAAATCTCGATCACCCTTTGGAGCCTTTCCAAAACAGTGTTTCTACCTAACAAAAATATCGTATTTATCAAATCAGGTCCATGAAATGAATCCGTTAAAATTTTTCTTAAAGACATGTAGAATGGTTTCTTTTGAGGGTCGGCTTCGTTCATAGCATTCTTTAAATTTTCTGTTATAGTTTGTGTATCCCATCTGTCATCTTCATTGAAATACTTATAAACTAAGTTAATAGCTTCTTTTACTCCTCTTTTATCGAAGTATTCTTTAAATTCAGGATCATTTGTATCTGGGAATACATCTTTTAAAAAAACTTCCATTTTTTCGGGTATTTCACTTAATATATCAACAGAAGAAAGAATAGTTTCTAAAGCTTTAATAACCCATTTTTTGTTTACTTCATATTGTTCTTTACTTAGTAGTTTTGATCCAATCACAAAAGGTTCTGCGAGTTGATAGATTTCTTCCAGAGATTTGTTTCTTAGATACTGCCCGTTCATCCACTTTAATTTTTTCTCGTCAAATATTGCGGGGCTTGAATTGACCCTATCCAAGGTAAAATTATCAATTATTTCAGAGAGAGGCAATATTTCTTTACCTTCAGGATGAGACCAGCCAAGCAAAGCCAAATAATTGTCAACAGCTTCAGGCAAATATCCCTGAACCATAAACTCTTCGACAGAGGTAGCACCATGTCTCTTGGATAATTTTTTCCCATCTGGTCCTAAGATCATCGAAACATGTGCAAATATTGGGGGTTCCACCTCAAAAGCTTCATAAATTGCCATTTGTCGCAAAGTGTTTGGTAGATGATCGTCCCCCCTGATAACATGGGTGATTTTCATTTCTATATCGTCCACAACGACAGCAAAATTATATGTAGGTATACCGTTGCTTCTTAGAATTATAAAATCACCTATAGAACCTTTCTTAAAGATAACTTTACCCTTTATTTTATCATCGAGTTCATAATCTTTTTGAGGCATCTTCAAAAAAACAACGGGGTTTAACCCTTTGTAATTGTACTCTTCAATTCTCTCCTCTGTGTTGTACTTTGAAATCAAATCATATGTATAATGTGGTGGTTTACCTTCGCTGATTAACTGGTTTTTTACTTCTTCTATTTCTTCTGGTGAGATATATGCCTCATATGCTTTCCCTTTTTCTATTAGTTCTTTTGCTCTTCGTTGGTAGATTTCTAACCTTTCACTCTGTCTATATGGTCCATAATCTCCACCGATTAGAGGCCCTTCATCCCAATTCAAATCCAACCATTTTAGAGTGTTTATAAGTTGATCTTCGGATTCTTTTGTTGAACGTTCTATGTCTGTGTCTTCAATTCTTAAGATAAATTTTCCTTCATTTTTTTTGGAAAAGAGATAGTTAAAAAGTGCTGTTCTAGCTCCACCAACGTGAAGATACCCTGTTGGACTTGGTGCAAATCTTGTTTTTACAGTATTTGAGATCATCGTTTAGTCCTCCAAAATTTTTTGATTTTATTAAAGAAGTAAATATTTGTAGAAAGCACAAATACTTTTTGAATCGGTAATTTCACCTTTTTTTATCATCTCTTTCATTTCATCTGTGGTTACTTTTAAGACTTCAACAAACTCGTCATCATCTGGATTGACTCCTACTTCAGTTAATTCTTTGGCCAGATATAAATATATTTTTTCCGTTGAAAAACCTGGGGTTGTGTATATGTATCCTAACTCAACCCATTTGTTTGCTTGCTTTCCTATTTCTTCTTCTAACTCCCTTTTACCGCATTCCAAAGGGTCCTCATTAGGTGAGTCAAACTTTCCTGCAGGTATTTCTATTAATACTTTTCTTATTGGGAATCTGTATTGTTTAACGAGGTAGATGTTTCCTTCATTATCTACTGGCAATATTGCTACTGCTCCAGGATGGTTAACAACTTCCCTGGTTGATGTGTTTTTGTTTGGTAATTCAACGTTGTATTTTTCTAGATTCAAGATTTTTCCTCTAAAGATAACTTCTTTTGATAGTTCTTTTTCTATTAAATCCATAGTAGTTAGACTCCTAAATTTTGATTTTGTTGTTTTTTGAAATTCTTAAACTTTTTATATAGCGCCCCTTTGCCCCGCTC
>NZ_AZRM01000021.1 GCF_002895605.1 Petrotoga miotherma DSM 10691 | reverse complement strand
AGAGTTTCTAAAGACAGTATATAAAATAAAATTGGAGGGGGAGAAAAAAGATGATAAATTTTGAAACAAAATCAGGTAATGAATATGTTTATTGCAGTGAAAGTGGAGTTATATATCCAAAAAAAGTTTATAATCGCCGCTTTAACGCAATTAAGGAGTTCGAGAAAAATTTAATCAATGAAAGAAAAAAGAATTATACAGAAAAAAATACTTCAGAAGAGCTACGAACTAATGTTTTAAGATATGGGTTGCAGGAGCTTCTATTGGAAGTAACTCAAAACTGTAACCTTCAATGCAGATATTGTATTTACTCTGAAGTATATCCAATGTATCGCAACAACACACTAAGAGCTATGAATGAAGACATAGCTATTAAAGCAATTGATTTATATTTTTCTTTGTTAAGAGAAGGTATTTCTTACAATCCTTATCGAGAGCCAACAATAGGATTTTATGGAGGAGAGCCCCTATTAAATTTTGAGTTGATCAAAAAATGTATCAAGTATGTAAAGATTAAATATAAAGAATTTAATCCCCACTTTACTATAACAACAAATGGTACTTTGTTATCTTCAAAGATCGCTTCTTTTCTAGTTCAAAACAATTGTTCGTTAATTGTGAGTTTGGATGGCCCTAAAGAAGAACACGATCGAAATAGAATTTTTCCCAATGGGAAAGGCTCACATGATATTATTATGAAGAGATTGAATAATCTAAAAAAGTTTTATCCGGACTTACCTGTGTTCTCCATTGCTGTTTATGACTGGAAAACTGATTTTGATAAAGTTAATGAATTTTTTGCCCGGAAGGATGTTCCATCGCTAATCAAAGCAAATCTTGTTGACGCGAAGGGAACTTACTATGAACAATTTAATAAAGAGGATTTTGAGACTTTTAAGGAAAAAATTAAAAAGATGGAATATTATAATGCAGAAGTATTATCCACTAATGAGAAAAATAATCTCTCGTTGTATAGTCACTATTTTTCCGGGCAGGTTGTGGAAAGTTATGGTAGATATATTGGAAAATATAGAAACAATTATATCCCTTATACAGGTGCTTGCATGCCAGGATTTAAAATGTTTGTTGACTGTGACGGAATAATTCATGTTTGTGAAAAAGTGGCAGGAGAGTTATCTATTATAGGAGAAGTAAAAAATGGATTAGATTATAGCAAAATAGAAAAGATTATAAAAAGGTTTCGTGCAGCAACTTTTTTTTGTGAATCTTGTGATATCGAAAATCTATGCACAATGTGTTATGTTTTTTTCATTAAAGGTGATAAGATGGAGCATCCTCATCATATATGTGAAAATATGAAAAAGGAGATGTTGTCTTTATTCCCATATCTATGGACCATTGCAGAAAAGGATAACAAAGTTTTTTCTCACATAAGTGACAATTTTTTTAATTTAGAAAGCAAAATAGGGAGGGAGTTACTATAATGTTTTTTAGACTTAATCCTGAGGCACGAATGGTATTAGGTGTAAAGAAGGGCATAATTTACGATTTTTTTATTAATGATACCTATTCGATAAAAGGTGAAGAGGGAGCTGTGTTAAGGCTCGCAGAGGAAAATATCGATTCAAAAGGGATCTCTAAAAAATTGGATATTTCTGAAGAATTCATTATGGATATATTTAAAAAATTGAACAAGAGAGAATTAGGAGAATTTTATGAAAAACCCCCTTTTATCGAACCTTTGCATACTAATTATCCTTTTTCTAATAAAACTTTTTTTAAACAACCACCCATTTGTACTAAGCTTTTTGTAGAATTGAATAATAGTTGTGATAGTCAACAATGTGCTTACTGTGGCAACGAAAAATTAAATCGCCTTTTCTCATGTATGGGGTGTAATGTATGGAAAGAAAGTAAAATGGAAATATTGCCTGTAGAATCATATGTGAGTATATTGGATCAAGCAATTAAGCTTAATTTTCGGGAAATTATTTTGACAGGTGGTAATGTATTTAAAGATCTTGATAAATTGGCAACTCTTTTGAAGTATCTCGAAAAAGTGAATTTTTCTAATGTCATATTAATTTTGCATGAAAAGCACTTTAAAGAAGACTATATAGCTTTCTTAAATCAGTTCAAAACTATTAATATTGCACTAAATTTTGATATCCCAATAAATGAAAAAGCATCAGAGAAAATTTCAAAAATCATACATAATTTAAGCCAAAATATTTTTTTAATAGGTATTATTAATTTATCAAAATTTGGTAGCAAAGAAGAGTTAATGGAAAAGGTAAATTGTGAATATAAAAAAATAGCTGTTAAAAATAAAAAAAATAAGGTTGGATGGCAAGTTGATTTTTCTTCTTCTAATTTTTGCAAAGATTACCTCAAAGTGCCTATCTTTGGGAAAAGCAGGCTTTTAAGTCCGAATGTATTCCTTTATGAGTGGTGTCAAGAGTTTAACCCATGCTTAGGAGGAATGTTAAATGTTGCTAGCAATGGAGATGTCTATGTTTGCAGAGTAATTAAAGAAAAACCAGTAGGAAATATATTGCAAGAAGGGAGCCTTTCCCAGGTAATCCGATCTAAGAAGAATGAAATTGAAAATTTTTGGCATCTAACCAAGGATAATATCAAAAAGTGCAGGGATTGTGAATTCAGATATCTATGCAATGATTGTAGAGCTATAGAAAAAGATTTCCTTCAAACTTCCCTGTGTACTTATGATCCTTATAAAGGTAGGTGGTTTGATGATTTTTCTCAAAAACGTTGAAAAAAAGTTTGGAAAAACAAAGGTTTTAGATAACATCTCATTCAACATGCAAGAAGGGGATGTTATTGCTTATGTAGGACCAAACGGAGCTGGAAAAACGACAACTATAAAACTTATACTTGGACTTCTGAAACCTTCTACTGGTGAAGTAAAAGTTTTCAGTGAAAATCCTTATTCAAGTTTGAACGCTCGAAAGAAGATCGATTTTGTATTGGATCATCCAGGGGTAGATGACGATCTAACAGCTTATGAAAATCTTAAATTCTATTCAATGTTATATCATGCAAAAGTTAATAATATAGACAACATTCTTAAAAAGGTTGAGCTTTACGGAGTTAGAAATAAACTTGTTAAAACATTTTCAAGGGGTATGAAGCAAAGGTTAACTATTGCACGCTTATTCCTAAGAGAGCCAAAAGCCATAATAATGGATGAACCAACAAGTGGGTTAGATGTAGATGGAAAACTTCTGGTAAGGGACCTTATCAAAGAGCTTACTTTAACTAAAATCCCGATGTTGATAAGTTCTCATGACCTATACGAGCTTCAGCAAATATGTAATAAGGTTATTCTTATTTTCAATGGAAAGATTGTGAAAATGGATTCAATAGAAAATATTTTAAAAAGTGGGAGTGAAGATTACCAGATAATTATAAACGATGAAGCACCAAATTCATTATTAACATCCTTAGAGATGTATGGTTTTACTTCTTATGACTCTAAAGAAAAAAGGATTTTCATAAGACTTATGGCAGGGAAGATATCTGAAGTTATAAATGTTATTTCTAAAGAAAATATAGAAATAAAAAGTATAGACAAAGTACAAACATCTCTTGAAGATGTTTATAGAAAGGAGAAAAAAAGAGATGTTTAAAGCTATATTTTGGCGTGAATTTAAACGTTATATTAGAAAATTTAAACAGACTCCTAATTTAAATAAGATCTTTCGTGTTATTTATATAGTTATTTTTTTCCTCTTTTCTATATTATTGAGCTTATTAGATGATTCAACCCCGTGGAATGGATTATTCTTTTTTCTAATCAGTTCTACTCTATTTGTGGCAAGTTCTGCAACTAATTTCAAAGAAGATTGGAATAGAGAAATGTTTGATTACATTTTAGCTATGCCAATAAGTCCTAATGGTTATGTATTATCAGTTAGTCTTTTCGGAGCTTTAATGACAACTTTTTTTGTTATTCCAACTTCACTAGTACTTGCTTTAATCATGTTGTTTATTTTTAAAGGATCTTTTACTCTAATTGTTTTTTTCTACATTTTATTAATACCATTTGTGCTAGGTTTTCTCATTGCTTTGAGTAATTCTACTTACCTACTTTTCTCATTAAAAGTTCAATGGGTCTACGGGATAATATATTTGATATTCTTTTTTGTGTCTATTATCATACTTCCTTTTTTACAGCTTATCAGACAAATAGACATTTCGTGGATTCATTTTACTTCGGTTTCCATTTCAATTTTTTTTATGATAGACATCCTAATTGTAGTGTTTTTGGATAAAGAAAAAGCGGTGATTAAACAATGAAATATATATTTTGGTTAGAGATTAAATCATTAAATAAAACACTTTGGTTTGTTGTTATAACAATTTCTATTGTTATATATATATTACTTTTCATCTCAAAATATATCGGTTTGTCTTTTTTAAATTACCTTCCCATACTTTTAATTGTAACAGTACCCTTGTTTATTCAATCAGATAGATTTAGAAGAATAGACAAATCAAAAGGGTTAATAGACTATTTTTTAGTTATTTCAAGTGCAAGGGCAATTTTGTTGATCAGAGGATTAACGGGGGGATTAATTGGAACGATTATTCTTCTTCTTTCACTACCGGCGATAATCATAATAGGAGGATGGAGTTATCTTTTATTTGCTATTGCCGCTGTCGTATGGACTACTGCCTATATTTTAGTTGAAGGTTATAGTATCTGGTATAGATCTGATAAATTTTCTTCTATATTCACTATTGCTATCATGTTTGGAGTAATAATTGCAATAAATGTTCCTCAATTAGATTTTTTAGTTTTCACTGTTTTATTCATTAGTTTTGTAATTTCAGGAATATTAGCCTTATTTTATGCAGAAAAAGATAAGGAGAAGATTTTGAGTTAAAACAAGGTGCATTTTCAATGTGAAATGAGATAACACTAATTTTTTCTGAAAGGAGGTGAAAGAGATGGAACCTTTATGGAGTTGGTGTGCAGCACTCTGTTCAGCTGGTTGTGCAGGAGGGTGTTCGGCGGGGTGTATCGCATGTGGTTTTACTCCGTTACCCTTAGATGAAGTAATAGGCGCTAAAGGTGCCTCAATAGCTTCCGCTGTTTCATCTGGAGCTGCTGCTGGATCTGCTTCTGGAATCTAAGAATTTATTTTAGAAAAGCAATCGAGTAGGAGGCTACCCGTTAATTGAGTAGCCATCCTCTCGCCCTACCGTACGTACCGTTCGGTATACGGCGGTTCAATAGAATTAGTGGACTAATGAATATTGTAGGCTGATTGATGACAGTCCTAATTTCTTGGGATATTCATTGGTAAGGGCTTTCGCAAGGATAGGGGTAGCTACAATTCGCCTGTAGCTCCTCCTTGTGTTGGCATATTCCCAAGCTTTTAAGTTTGGTATGCCAAGGGATACAAGGTTATCGTGTTTCGTTTTGATTCTTTTTCACTGTTTCCAAAAGCACATCCGTATCCTCCTTCTTAGCCACATATCCAACGTTTTAGCAATCCTGACCATATCCGCAATACCAAAGTAGTTCACCCATCCTACAATGATTTGCTTTAACTTTTCCATTTTCTGGGTTATACTCATAGCATTGCTTCTACCGGTTATTTGCTTGAGTTTCTGCTTGAATTTGGCAACAGATTTAGGGTGGACTCTTACTCCAATTTCATCTTGTTTTTGGTAGAAAGAAAACCCAAGGAATTTTAGTTTCCATGGCCTGTCTACTGCATTTTTCTCTTTGTTGACTTTGAGTTTTAGCTAGCTTTCAATAAAGTGGGTGACACTGGTCATGACCCTATGAGCTGCCTTCCTACTTTTGACGTAGATGTTGCAGTCATCGGCATAGCGGCAGAATTTTTATCCCCTTCTTGTGAATTTCTTATCCAGTTCGTTGAGCACCTCCCCGGGTAAGTACGATAGCTTTCATTTCAGCTACCCGCCACATTTACTGTATGAAATTCGGGCAGTGTCGGACTTCGTTTTGTTCAGTAAACTCATCCACTTCAATTCAGCCTTGTATGCAGTTCTTGTTCATCAGGCCGGGATTTTGCCTCCAGCTTCCTTCAGATTCCACCTCACGGTGGGGCACCCTTGCCTTTGGCTAATGGTTCCCACTGCCAAGCCCATAGCGGACTTTCACCGCCAAGCTATCATACATGTCGGGCGCACAAGATGAAAATAGTGATCGTTTATGACATTCGCCTATTTTTTAAACAATTTCTTTAATCAAAGAGAAAAAGTATTTAATTCCTCACTTTAGAAATGAAGGGAAATTATAATTAGCTTAAAGTTAAGAAGATTGAATAAAAGATAAGAAAGGCTAAAATACAAAAAGTACTGCTTGAATTCTTAATTGATGAAAGTACAATCTTAACGGTAGTATCAGTTTTAATAGGGATAGTGTTGGGAGGATTTTTATCAAGCATCCATAGTTCATTATGAACTTTTCTATTATCTCTTTTTCTTTTGAATCAAGTTTTATATATTTTTCAAATATAAACTATCTTTTTGTAGTTTTGAAATGTCTTTTTCTATTCTTTCAAAGCATTTGAATTATCTCCTTCTACATATATCTGTTATTGTTTCATAATTGTCATATAAAAAAAACATAATATTTACTTTAGTTACAATGTTAACGAGCCGATATTTATTCACTTTTCCCTTTTTAATCAATTATATCATAACTATCATCAATAAAGAGAAAGCGAAAACAGAGTATAAAACATGATAAAAAACATCTTAATTAAAGTTTACATAAGGTTTTTTGAGGCAATTTCTGAAAATACGTTTCAATCTATATTTAAGCCCAATAAAAAAATCGCTTGAAAATCATATAGAAAAGGGTATGATAAAAATAGTGAAAGGTCTTTTGAGTTTGTAAGTGAAAAGTGTTACTCATTACATATCAAAAGCTTAACGTAATCACCCCTCATGGAGATTGGAGAAAAATGAAAGAAATGGTAAAATAAAAAACCTGGAAATCACTGATTTTATTATGTAAAGGAGATGATTTGATGCTTAAGAAAGTTATGTCAATTGTGAAAACAGATTTGTTATCCTCGAAAATATTTGTTTTAATGTTTTTTTTAATGTTTGGTTTAGGCTTTGGTTTTTTATATGGACTTATTGTTCGTTTTACACAAGTTTCAGAATTGCTCTATTCATATTGGTTACAAGGAGCAGCTTTTTTATTGGGAGGGTTGTTTTCTTTAATGTTTCCTTTTAGTTTTCTTTTAACAGATAAACGAATTAAAGCTGGTGAAATGATATTAACATCAGGGATCAGACCATTTGAATACATCTTTTCTAAATGGATTAATGGTGTGTTTCTTGGAATTGTTACCGCTTATACCTACTTGATTGTATATACATTGTTAACCTTACCTTTGTATGAGCAATACGGTAATATTTCTGTGTGGTTATACGTATTGTTAATTGCTATAATTTTTGCGTCGTTGGGAGTTACCTTAGGTATAATTTTTACAAAAGTGAATCTGTTAAGAAAGATACTTTTAATTATATTTCTTTTTGTTCTTCCAATTTTGTCGTTTGTTTTATTGTTTATTATAAGCAATACGGGTATATTTCTTAAGTTTTTAATTCCAATTTTGTTAGTTTATTCACTATTATGTTTCTTTTTATCTGTAAGAAACGTAGAAATCAAAGATTTCGTAGCATAGAGGAGGTTATTAAAGGTGAATAAGCATATTGATGCAATTAATGTTGATTTTACTTATGATAATAAAAAACTTGTGTTGAATAACGTCTCTTTAAGTACATATCAAGGCGAAAGTGTTGGTTTGGTGGGACCAAATGGAGCTGGTAAGACAACTCTTGTTAGAGTACTGTTAGGAATTCTCTATCCCAAGAATGGAAATATACAAGTTTTTGGATACAATCCATTAAATAAGAAGGAAAGAGAAAAGATTTATGGACAGATGGGTTACCTTCCTGAAGGAGCTGATGTATATCCACAATTAACCTTGAAACAATATATTGAATTATTTAAAACACTCCATGAGGTTGAAGATAATTCAACTATAGAAGAGCTCTTAGATATGTTTGATTTACAAGATGTGTTTGAAAAAAGATTAGGTACATTTTCAAAAGGTATGAAACAGAAAGCGAAACTTTTGACTATTCTTATACATTCCCCAAAATTACTGATAATGGATGAACCAACAGATGGATTAGACATAGCTTCAAAGGAAGAAACAATAGAATACATGAGAAAATTAAAAAAGAAAGGAACATCAATGTTAATAGCAACTCATGATCCTTATCTTGTTGAAAACCTTTGTGATAGAATAATCATGATAAATAAAGGTGAAATCATATTTGAAGGGACAACACAACAGTTGCAAGAGGTTGCACAAAATGAACCTTGTTATGTAATCGAGTTGATGGAAAAGGTAAAAAAGGAAAAATTAGAAGAGATATTGAATAATATTGGCGAGCCACAAAAGATCATAGTTGAAGAGAATACAATAAAAATTTGGACTGATGATGAAAATATAGCTAAAAATGTTTACAAAAAAGTTGTAGATGAAGGGCTGATAGTAAAGAACTTTGATAGATATTTACCAACTTTTTCTCAAGCTTATAAGAATTTTTTGGAGGGGAAATAAAGTCAATTACTTTTATCCCTGCAATACAATAAGTCTCCTGTATAAATAACTCTTACTCACTTTAGAAATTATGAAACACAGATTCTATAAATGTTTTAAATTTATTCAGAAACACTTCCCCACTTCTAATTCTCACTAATTCTTAATTTCTTTAACTTTTTCGGTACTTGTAGCCAAGGAGGGGGAGAGGGCTCCGCCCTAGACCCATTTTAAATTCAAAATTCCATTTTTAGAAAATTCTCATTTCTAAAGTCCCTAAAATAACTCTGTGTTGCAGGGATAAAATAAAATTAGCAGATTTCAAACTCTCTTTCTTCACCTTCAAAAACATAGAAAGAAGTTGCAGATAGTCTTTTTTAAAGTATATTTATTCACAAATACATTAATTTCTTTTGGCACTTTTGGTCTTAATTCTTTTGGTATCTTTCTTATTTCATAATACCTTCCATAGTTCATTATGAACTTTTTTATTCTAATTCTAAAAGCATTTGAATTATCTCCTTCTACATATATATGCTTTTGTTTCATAATTGTCATTTAATAATAACATAATATTTACTTTGATTCCAATGTTAACAAGTCAATAGTTAATCGTTTTTCTCTTTTTAATCAACTATATTGTAACTATCATCAAAAAAGAGAAAGCGAAAACAGAGTATAAAACATGATAAAAAACATCGTAATTAAAGTTTACATAAGGTTTTTTGAGCTAATCTCTGAAAATACGTTTCTATCTATATTTGAGGCCAATAAAAAAATCGCTTGAAAATCATATAGAAAAGTGTATGATAAAAATAGAACACAGAATAAAAGTGGGAGGTTATTTGAATGCTAAGATATAAAAACTCGAATTATAATGTTATTTTTGAGGATGGAGACAAAGTTGTTTTTGTTAATCTTTTAACAGAAGCAATTGCGACTGTAAATAAAGAAAAATATAATAAAATAAAAGAAATAATGGAATCGCCAAATAAAGAATGGTCAAGAGAATATGCAGATTTAAAAAATGACCTTATATATGGCGGTTATTTAATAGAAGAGAATTTTGATGAAATACAACATTTAAAGGCAATGAACTATAGAAGCAGATATGATGCTAGTTTTATAAGTTTCACAATAATGCCTACAATGAGATGCAATTTGGATTGTATTTATTGCTATGAAACACATGAAGGACCAACTATGGATGAGAAAACAACTGAAACAGTTGCAAATTATATTTCAACTGTGGCAAAAAGTAAACGAAGAATACATATTGGCTGGTTTGGTGGTGAACCTCTTTTAAAATTTGATACTATGAAATATATTAATGAAAAAGTGATAAAAGCTTGTGAAGAATATAAAACTAATTTTTCTTCTTCCATTTCAACAAATGGATACTTACTTTCAGCTGAAAAAGCCAAGCTATTTGACGAATTAATGATACGCAACGTACAAATAACTCTTGATGGCCCAAAGGAATATCATGACAAGTATAGGCCCTTAAAGGGAGGAGGACCAACGTATGATATCATGTTTGAAAATATAAAAAATTTCTTCGAATTGACAAAAGAATCAAGAATTACTCTAAGAGTTAACGTTGGCCCAGATAATTATGACGCAATATATAAGTTGGTGGATGCGCTTGAAATTCTTCCAAAAGACCGTCTAAGAATTTATTTTAGATGGATATTTCAAGGTGGGGAAACGGAAAAAGAAATTCATCGTGAAGTTATGAATTTTAGAGGGGAAAATTCTTACGAAAAATTGGCTAAGTTCTATTACTATGCATCTCAAAAAGGATTTGAAACTTTTCTTCCTATTCTTTCTAATCCGATTTATTGTGAATATGACTGTGAATCTTCTATTTTAATAGGGCCTAAAGGCGAAGTTTTCCCTTGTACAGTTGCAGTAAATGAGGGGAACGAGTTTGGAAAAGTAACAAACAATGGCATCGAATATGATAAAACAAAGTACCTTTTATGGTATAAACACGATGCTTTTCAAGATGAAGAATGTAAAAAGTGTGAGTTACTCCCTCAATGTTTTGGAGGATGTAGAAATGCTATAGTGAATTCAGGAGTTAGAGGATGCCCAGAAGAAAAAACTGCTTTAGAATCTTTCGCAAGATTGTGGTATTTCACAAAAGACATGGAAAGAAAGCTGAAAGCGGTGAAAAAAGATGAAAATATCAAGGTATAATCAACTTATAGAAAAAGATAACTATCTCATTTTATTTAATAGCATTTCAAATGCCATTCTATATGTTGAACCAAACAAAGTAAAAGAAGTTAAAGAAGTTCTTGAAAGTGGAAATATAGAAGAAATAAAGCTATCTGATGAAGATATAGAAAAGTTGAAAAAAGGATTATACATTATCCCTGATGAATTTGACGAAATAACATATTTGAAGATGAGGTTAAACAATTACAAATACAGTGATAGATTTTTAAGATATACTATAAGTTTAACTGAAGAATGTAATTTTTCTTGTGTTTATTGCTATCAACAAATGTTGATAACTTTAATGGATAAGAAACCCGCAAAAATAGCAAAAAATATTGTAAACACAATTCTAAATATGACGGAAAAAAGATTTGAAGAAGAACATCCTAAAGTATTGAGCATAACTTTTTATGGAGGAGAGCCGCTTCTTGCACTCGATGAATTAGAAACGTTAAGTAAAGGTTTTGAAGAAATGTGTAAGAAGTTCGAAGTAAAGTATGAAGCGAATGTCGTAACGAACGGTTATTTGTTAACTCATGACATTGTCAATAGACTACTGAACTGTGGAGTAAACTCCGTAATAATAACAATTGATGGAGATAAGACTCTTCATGACAAATATAGAAAGACTAAAAGTGACAAGCCTACTTTTGATAAAATTATGGAAAATATAAACTATGCACAAGATAAGATGTATGTAACCATTAGAACAAATATCTCTAAAAATAGTATAGAAAATGTGAAAAAAATGATAAAGATACTTGCAGAAAAGGGATGGAGAGTTGATTTTGATTTTCAACCAGTTGAGGTAGTGGAAGAACTATCTACGGGATTTAATGATGAGATGCTTACATTGAGAGAATTTGCTAATGTGGAAGTAGAACTATACAAAGAAGTCATCACACTCATACCCGATTATCCATTCAATCCATTTAGAAGATTAAGAATGGCCAGATGTGATGCCTTATGTAAAAATAGTTGTGTAATAGATGTCGATGGGAGTATTTACAAGTGTTGGGGAGAGATAGGAAATAAATTTTCTTCTGTAGGTAAAATAACAAAAGAAGATATAGAATTAAACCATAAATTTGAAAAATGGATAACTTACGAACCGTTCGAAGATCAAAAATGTATGGAATGTTCTGTACTTCCAATGTGCATGGGAGGATGCGTTTTTAATGCAGTTGTTGTTGATAGGTTAAATAGCTCTCCATGGAGGAAACCATACACATGCATTCCTTTAAAATACAATCTAAAAGAAATGGTTTCTTTATTATCTGATAAAAAATTAGGAGTAAAAATTTAAAAGGGGTGGTGATATTATGGAATTCATAAATGAACCTGTGTTTGATAAAGACAGATATTTAGCTGCTTGTGGAGAAAATGGCGAGAAGGAAGGTTGCGAAACAGTTAAAAATTGTGATTATTGCCACAATCCACAGTGTAACAATCCATGTCAGGATAAAAAATTTCCTTGGCTATGTGCAAATGGAGAAAACAATTAAATTAGCCTCATTTGCAATTAGAAATGATGGCAGAGATTAATCAACCGAAAAGTGGGGTTCAATCGTAGTATCTTTAGGATGAGATTTACTGCATCCACGATATGAATAAAAATGTGATCTTAAAAATATCGAAAAGGTAATGATTATTGCATGATAATGATGTAAAATAATGTATGTTTGTTTAATTTTTATCTTTCGTAAGATATGAATGAAGGGACGATATTCTGGAAACGATAAAAACACAAAACCTAACGAAGATATTCAAAGTAAAAAAGAAAAAAATAAGAGCCATACAAGATATAAACCTATCCATTCAAAATGGAGAGATATTTGTTTTGCTTGGACCTAATGGTGCAGGGAAAACTACCTTTCTAAAAACCATCTCCACTCTCATACTACCGACATATGGAGATGCTTGGGTTAACGGATACAACATCAAAAAAGATGAGTACAAGGTAAGAAAATCGATAGGGTTATCAACAGGATTTGAAAGATCGTTTTATTACAGATTGAATGGTTATCAAAACCTCGAGTTCTTTGGTACTTTGTACGGTATAAAAAGTAAGGACTTAAAAGAAAGGATAAACTTTTTACTCAATCTGTTCAATTTAGAAGACGCCAAAGATTTAAAGTATATGAAATACTCAACTGGTATGAAGAAAAAACTTTCTTTAGCAAGAGCATTATTACATGATCCTGATGTATACATATTCGATGAGCCAACATCTTCTATCGACCCAATAAGTGCAAATGAGATAAGAGACATAATTCTATCTCTCAAGGATAAAAATAAAACTATTATACTTTCCACACACGATATGCATGAAGCAGAACTTCTTGCCGATAGGATAGGTATATTGAACAAAGGGAATATGCTCGCTGTTGATAAAAAAGAAAACTTAAAAAGAGTATTAAAAAAAGAAATAATAAAAGTGAAAATAGATAAAGGTATCAATGAAGATTTAATCGCACAAGACGGCATCAAAGAAAAGATAAACCTATTTAGAAAGATAAAAGATAACGAATTTGAAATAGAAGTCGAAAATTCTTCAGAAGTACTTGATCAACTGATAGAAAAACTGAAAAACCAAGACAGAAAGATACTTACAATAAATGTTGAAACACCTTCAATAGAAGAAGTATTCATAAACTTTGTAAGGAATGATAAAAAATGAGTTTTTTAAAAAAATTATGGATATTCATTAAAAGAGGATTCATAACAAACTTCAGTTATAGAACGTACGCAATACTTGGAATAGCAAGTATGCTGATAGGTGTTTTAAGGTTTGGATTCATGGCTAATTTTTTGCAAGAAGGGAACACCTTCCCCATGCTCGAACCATACGGTGGAGACTTAATGGCATTTCTAATAACAGGAACAATGTATATGAGCTATGTCTCAGTTGCATTAGATTCTTTTAGAAATTCTATAAGGTCAGAACAAACAATGGGAACACTTGAATATTTATTGATGAGTAACACACCATTGTGGCAACTGTTAATATTCAATGGAATAAATAGTTTCATATGGACTACAATAAATGTAGGAGTTATTTTTTTGTTTCTGGTTTTGATATTCGATATTCAAATGACAATAAATATAATTTTATCGTTATTCATTTTAATACTTTCAATAATATGTATAAGTGGGATAGGTCTTATGAGTGCAGGAGTAATAATGGTAACAAAGATGGGAGATCCAATAAGTTGGATTTTTAGTACACTGTCTGGCCTTGTTAGTGGGGTACTATACCCAATATCCATATTACCAGCATGGTTGAGGAGTTTTTCATATTTTTTGCCGCCCACATATGCTTTAAGTGCATTGAGAAAGTCCTTACTGACAGGGGCCACCTTTGCTGATGTGAAGAACGAGATAATAGTTTTGATCATCATGAGTTTACTGACGATTCCTTTGGGATTGTTGTTGTTCAGATTCGGTTTCAATAAAGCAAGAGAAACAGGTAGTTTGATAGAGTATTAGACATTATTTAACTCAAAAAGTTGACTTTTTTGTACAATATGTGTTATAGTTAAATATAACAACAAAACATTGGAGGTGAATGTAAATGTACAGGTATAATTATTTGTTAAAGCTTGTTCTTGCAGTTGTTTTCAGTATTTCGGCTCTTTTTATACCTTCTCTCTTTTTGAAAATCATTTTTTCGACAGTTGCGATTGTTCTTCTGGCTCTTAACTTCAAAAGCTTTAAAATCTTGTTTGTTATTTTAGTGGTGGTTTTATTTGTGATACCAGCAAGTATTTTTTCTTATTTTATGAATTCCTATATAGATTGGGATAATTTATGGAATAATATTTTCAACTGGGAAGAATTATATAACCAAAACGATTATAGTTACAATTCTAATACTGAAGCAATCCAACCTGATATCTACATAGAAAGGGCTGAAAATTTACAAATTGAAGGAATAAATTTAGAAATAATTTTTGATGAAACGTCTGACCAGATTTACATTCCTAGTCAAATTAATCATAGGAGAAATGAAGATACACTAACATTAACATCAAACATTCAAGATCAAAAATATATCATAGTAATTGGCTCAAAAGTACCCTACAAAAACATAAGGATAAACTCAACAGGTTTAAATATGGGGGGGAATTTAGAAGTAGAAAATTTTGATTTAAATACCACTGGGCTTAATTTCAGTACGACGCTTGAAGCGAGTAATCTTTCGATAAATTCAACAGGTTTAAGTTTTGAGGGCAATATACACGTGGATCACGTCGAAGTCAATGCATCAGGGATTAGTTGGGATGGCTTGGTAGATGCCGAAGAGTTGACGCTAAACGGCGCTGGTATAGAAATTGATCTCTCAGTAATTAACGCAGAACATATCTATATTAACGGCGCAGCATTGACAGGTACCATACAATACATGGATAAATGGGTAGGTACGAGGTATTTATCAATTAAAGGGGCTTATGGTGATCTAGAACTTCTAGAACCTTCGGATAATGAAGGAAGGTTAAAGCTCGATACCCAAGGCAGAATTAAGATCAGAAGAAAAAAATATTGAAAGGGTTGTAAATATGCTGTATGAAGTAGATAAACACAGTGGGATACCATCTTATTTACAAATAATGAACCAAATAAAAAAGGAAATAATTATGGGAAATCTAAAAGAAGGTGATCAATTACCACCTGTTAGGGAGTTGAGTACAGTTTTCAAAGTCAACATAAACACGATTTTAAAAGCTTTAGATAAGTTAGAAACATCAGGATACATAGAAGCCCAACATGGAGTAGGTTTTTTTGTTTCAAAGAATATAGATTTAAAAAAAGGCATTGTTGATGAGATTAGAAATTGTGTAGAAAAATTAAAAAAGGAAGACATAGACTTAGAAACTATAAAATTAATTTTGGAGGAGGTTTGGAAAGATGGTCAATTTTCTGAATAAGTTGGAAGTGTACTTTCAAAAGGAGTTTACTGAAAAAAGTGGAAGAATATTTATATTTTCTTTGATTTTTTTATTTTTCATAACCTTTGAAAAACTGTTTTTAACGTTATTTTTCATATTCCTTTTCCTTACAAACATGATCGGACATGATTTAAGAAACGGGAAGTTCTCACTTATAATATCCCTTCCTTATTCGTACAGAGAGGTATTCTTCTCATCTTATGTACTTTCCCTGCTATTGATAGTTATACCAAGTTCTATTGGGCTAGCCTTTTTTAACTTTGGAAGTTTGTACTTATCAATAGCACTTTTAAAGATCTTGAGTGTCATAATATTTGCAACCGCTTATTTTGCTATTATTATAATTTCTGTTACATTAGGGGGAGATACCTTTGGGATACCATTTTTGATATTGATCGCTGATGGAATCCTTGGGGGAATTGGTTCCAGTTATGCCGTAAATCCCTATAAATATATTAGTCCATCATATCAAGGGAATGTTTGGGCAAGTTTGATATTTTCTGTGTTTCTTTTACTCATATCTTTATATCTGTTTGAAAAAAGAGGTGTACAAAAATGATAGTAGAAGTGAAAGACTTAGTTAAAAGTTTCAATTCAAAACCGATATTGAACAAGATCAATTTTAACGTAAATGAGGGTGAAATCTTTTCTCTAATAGGTCCCAATGGTGCAGGGAAAACAACAACTTTGAGATGTCTATACGGTGAATTGAAACCAAACAATGGTGAGATAAAGCTTTTTTCTGAAAAAATAACTCCTAAGATAAAAGCAAAGGTTTCGGTGATGACAGAAGATAGATTAACATTTTCTAATTTTAAAGGAAGTGATTACCTAAAAATTTGGAGTATGTTGTATCCTAACTTCAATGAAGAAACATTTTCTAATTTTGTTTTACATTACAACCTCGACATAAACCAAAAAGTGGAAAGATATTCCATGGGTATGAAAACATTGTTTTATTTGGCACTAACAATATCCAGTAACGCCGATCTTTTGCTCTTAGACGAACCAACTCAGAACCTTGATCCCGTTATAAGATCGGAGGCTTTAAAAATTTTAAGAAATTATGCAAATGAAACGAACAAGACGATAATCATATCTTCTCACGAAATATATGAGCTCGAGGAAATATCCTCATCTTTTGCAATTATAAAAGAAGGTAAAATATTATATACAGACGATATGGATTCTGCTAAAGAAAAGCACAGGATGATAAGAAAAGGTGAACCCATTCCAAGTGGTGAAGTTGTTGCTAACTTTGAAGAAGAGGTATTGGTAAAAACTGAAGAAGAGATCGGAAGATTTGCGACATTTAACGAAATTGTTCTGGGATATTTAAGGAGTATCCAGACTTTTACCCCTTTTGAAATTAAAAAATAACGGTTCTTTTTCTTCCTTTTCAAAAAGATAAAAAGAAAGGATGGATGCTTTTCTGACAAGGTATCCCCCATATAATATAATATTTTAGATACTAGTAAAATAAAAGGGGATGAATCTGATGAAAGTCAAAGAAATAATATTTATAGTAGAAGAAGATCCAGAAAGCGGATATAACGCAAGGGCTTTGGGAGAATCAATCTTTACAGAAGGATCTTCCTTGGATGAGCTTAAAGAAAATATTAAAGATGCTATAAAATGTCACTTTGATAAAGAAGAAGATATTCCTGATATTATAAGATTGCATATTTTGAAAGAAGAGACATTCAAATATGCCGAAAGTTCCAAATCATAAATTTCTAAAAATAGGTACGTTAAATAACATATTAAGAGATGTCTCAGAATACTTAAAAATCACGGAAGACCAGCTGGTAGAAGAAATTTTCAAAAAATAAAAAATTGGTTCTCTCCCACAAAGTGTGGATAGAGAAAAATTAAATATGAGCAAATGATTAAATAATCTGATATCATGTAGGAGAAAATAAAATACATAAGCGATATATTAAGCAATTACAAAAACATAGAAAAGTTATTCTTAGAAAAAGTGAGGGTCCATTATGTATTATCTAAAAAGTCAAAGGTAGTGTTAAACTTGAAGTCAAACAAAGTTAACACTACTTTTTTTCTATGTATTAACATTAGTAGTAAAATTGGTAGAATAAAAAAGAATCTATGTAGGGGGGTGAATTAAAATAAATGTTTTGATTAAAAATTGTAGGATTGTGGATGAAGAAAAAGATTTATTTGGGGATTTGTACATTAAAGATGGGAAGATAGATAATTATGGCAAGGATTTGAATTACGATGCATATACTATAGATGCAAAAGGTTTGGTTGTTATGCCTGCTTTTGTGGATATGCATGTCCACCTCAGAGATCCTGGTTATACATATAAAGAGGATTTACATTCTGGTAGTTTAGCAGCATTGAAAGGCGGATACACATGCGTGAATCTAATGGGTAACACCAATCCTATATGCAGTGATATGAAAGTGGTTAATTATGTGTTGAACAAAGCTAAAGAGTTAAATTTGATCGATATTCACCAAACGGTTTCTATTACAAAGAACTTTGATGGAAAATCTTTAGAACATTTGGATTATATAGAGGATAGTGTGAAATTCATATCCGATGATGGAAAAGGTGTTCAGTCAAATTTGACTATGTATTTAGCGATGATAAAAGCAAAGGAGAAAGGGTTAACTATCATAGCACATGAAGAAGATAATGAAATAGTAACGATAAACACGAGACTTTCCGAAAATTTGATGACTTTTAGAGATATATACCTTGCGAAATTGACAGGGGCTTGGCTTCATTTAGCCCACGTAAGTACAAAAGAGGCAATAGAAGGTATAAGGAAGGCAAAAGGAGAGATACAAAATCTTACCTGCGAAGTTACCCCCCACCACTTAGCCTTATACAATTATGATTACAAAGTTAATCCTCCAATAAGAGAAAAAGAAGATGTTTTGGAAATAATCAAGGGAATAAAGGATGGGACTGTAGATATTATAGCAACTGATCACGCCCCACATTCTATGCAAGACAAAGAAAAAGGATCACCAGGTATATCAGGGTTAGAAACTGCTTTCCCCGTTTGTTATACGAAGTTGGTAAAAAGTGAAGAAATTACACTTAATCGCTTATCTCAACTTATGTCATCAAAACCAGCACAAATGTTAGGGGTTAAAAAGGGAAAAATACAGGCAGGATACGATGGAGATGTAGTTATTGTAGATTTAGAAAAGAAGGTTAAAATCAACAAAGGCGAATTTTTATCCAAAGGCAAAAATACTCCTTTTGATGGGATGGAATTTTATGGAGAAGTTATAGCAACAATTAGAAAGGGAGAGGTCAAATACAAAAAGGGGAGTGACAAATTTGATAATAGATAGATTATTCAACGAGGTTGAAAAAAATGGGAATGTTTGTGTCGGATTGGATACCCATTTGGATTATATACCCGTTAACTTAAAAGAAAAGTATCAAGATATTGATGAAGTTTTGTTCAAATTCAACAAAGAGATAATAGACAAAACATGTGATTTAGTACCGGTATATAAATTACAAATAGCATATTATGAAGCATACGGCATAAAAGGCCTTTTAGGGTATAAAAAAACGATAGAATATTTAAGAAGTATAAAAAAGATAACGATTGGGGATATAAAACGAGGTGATATTTCATCCACCGCTCAGATGTACGCTAAAGCTCATTTTGAAGGGGAGTTTGAGGTTGATTTTATAACCTTGAATCCATATCTTGGTTTTGATACCTTAACACCTTTCCTTAAATACATTGAAAGTGGAGAAAAAGGAGTCTTCGTGCTTCTAAGAACATCGAATCCAGGAGCCAAAGATATCCAGTATTTGAAAGTATCTCCAAAAGATGAATATCTTTATTACATTATCGGAGACAGACTCAATGAAATAGGGGCTAAGTACCGAGGAAGTTGTTGCTACAGTTCAATAGGTGCGGTTGTAGGTGGGACACATGTTGAGGAAGCAAAAGAAATTAGAAATAGATACAAAAATATGTTCTTTTTGATTCCTGGATACGGTCATCAGGGGGCTACTGGAAAAGACGTTTCTCTTTATTTAAACAACGGTAATGGTGGCGTTATCAACTCTTCAAGGGGGATAATTACCGCTTATAAAAATTACGAGGATGGGGGCCAAAGATTTGCAGATTACGCCAGAAAAGCGGTACTTGACATGAGGGAGGATATTCAAAGTGAAAGAGGGGTATAGGGAAGTAGATATTTCCTCTAATACTGAAATCGCAAAAGACATATTCGAGTTGAAAGTTCAATTAGAATCCAACGACAGTTTGGGTGATCCTGGACAGTTTTATATGTTTCGTAGTTGGGATTTTGATCCTCTTTTGTCTAGACCTTTTAGTATATGCAATATAGAAGGAAACGTTGTGACTTTCTTGTACAAAATTGTTGGACGAGGAACAAATTACCTATCCAAACTGAAACCAAAAGATAAGTTAAAGGTTTTGGGTCCCTTGGGGAACGGTTTTAATTTGAATGTAAATGGAAAAGCTGCTTTAATTTCCGGTGGTATCGGTATACCTCCAATGATTTATTTGGCAAAAAAGTTGAGTACAGAGATCTATTTTTATGCTGGATTTACAAATGAAGTTTATTATATGGACTACGTACAAAAGTATGTGAATAAGATCTATATAACGACTGAAGATGGTTCTACAGGTCAAAAAGGTTTCATAACGGATATATTCAGACCAGAAAAATATGATGTTGTTTTCACTTGCGGTCCTTCTCCCATGATGAAAAAAGTAGTTGAAAAATGTGAAAATATGATTCCTGTTTTTGTCTCTATGGAAAGTATCATGGCCTGTGGTATGGGAGCATGCTTGGGATGCAGTATAAAGACAAAATCTGGGATGAAAAGGGTATGTAAAGAGGGACCCGTTTTTGAGGGAAGGGAGGTATTTTTTGATGATTGATACCAAAGTGAAAATCGCTGGGGTAGAGTTTAAAAATCCTGTAATAGCTGCTTCTGGGACTTTTGGTTTTGGTAGGGAGTTTTTAGAATACTTTCCCATCTCTAAATTAGGTGGATTATCAACCAAAGGGCTAACTTTAAGGGAAAGAGAAGGAAATAAAGGTGTACGGATTCATGAAACCATAGGGGGCATAATGAACAGTATTGGTTTACAAAATCCCGGTATAGACGCATTTATTGTAGAAGAGCTTCCTTTCTTAAACAGCCAGGATACGGTGATAATTGCCAACGTTAGTGGAAATACGATTGAAGAATACGTTATTTCCGTTGAAAAACTAAACCAAACCGAGATTGATATGATAGAGCTGAACATTTCCTGCCCCAACGTTAAAGAAGGAGGCATTTCTTTCGGTACAAAGGCAGAAATAGCTAGCAACGTTGTAACACAAGTTAGAAAAGTTTGCCAAAAGCCCCTAATAGTAAAATTATCTCCAAGTGCTGAAAATATCGTTGAAATGGCTGAAAGTTGCGTTGAAGCAGGAGCAGACGCACTATCACTTGTAAACACTTTTCCTGCCTTAGCGATAGATATAAGCAAGAAAAAAGCCATTTTTGATAATATAACTGCTGGTCTATCAGGGCCTTGTATAAAACCTATTGCTTTAAGAATGGTGTATGAAGTTTCAAAAGCTGTTGATGTTCCTGTTATAGGTATTGGGGGAATTATGGATTATAGAGATGTGATTGAGTATATAATGGCAGGTGCGTGGGCTGTGCAAGTAGGCACTGCTAATTTTATAAATCCCAATGCTTGTGCTGAAATAATTGAAGGTATAGAAGAATATTTACAAAAAGAAGGGATTTCAACTTTAGAGGAAATAAGAGGGATCATTTAGTATTTTAAAATATGTTGAAACTTAACTAATTATGGAGATTCTGGTTTAAACTTTAAGTGTTGTTTAAGGTACTGTTTTTTGTACAATTTTTCTTGACTTAAAGTTGACTAATATGGTAGAATTTAAAGTAAAGCATGCACAAAATAACATTGCTAATTAGAAGGAGGAAAAGGGATGTCAGCTCTTTTAGAAATACAGGATTTGAAGGCAAAAGTTAGAGATGAAGATGTTGAAATATTAAAAGGTGTTAACTTAACTATAAATAAGGGTGAGATACATGCATTAATGGGGCCAAATGGGTCTGGAAAATCTACATTAGCCCATGTTATCATGGGGAATCCAAAATATCAAATTACTTCAGGAGATATCTTATTTGAAGGGCAATCCATTTTAGATCTTTCTACAGATGAAAGGGCTAAATTAGGTTTGTTTATGTCTTTTCAAACTCCTGAAGAGGTTGAAGGGATAAAGATGAGACAATTCTTGATTAATTCCTTCAGAAACATTCATAAAGAGGATAAAATTACACTATTGGAATTAAATAAAGTAATATCCCAGTTATCCCAAAATTTAGATCTCAACGGAGAATTTCTGGAAAGATATATCAATACCGGGTTTTCCGGTGGTGAAAAGAAAAAAAGTGAAATACTACAAATGGGTTTTCTTAAACCAAAATTGAGTATATTGGATGAGATAGATTCCGGTTTAGATATTGATGCACTGAGAATAGTAGCAGAAAACATCAACAGAGTAAAAACTGGTAATATGGGAGTATTACTCATTACACACTATCAAAGAATCTTGAACTTTGTTGTTCCTGATTACGTACATATATATATAGACGGGAAAATAGTTAAAACAGGATCAGAAGAATTAGCTAAAGAGATAGAGGAAAACGGTTACTCAACGTTGGAGCAAGAAATGGGAATAACTATTTCTGAGGAGTGAAATTATGGCTAAAAATGAAAATGTTAACATAGAAGATTTATTGGTAGACCAGAGCAAATTCGATTTTAAAAATCCCGAGACGTATGTTTACAAAACTATTCCGGGTTTAAACGAAAAGGTAGTTCAAGAAATATCCGAACAAAAAGAAGAACCTACCTGGATGAGAGATTTACGTTTAAAATCTTTACATATATTTAACACGTGGAGGGATCCTCGATTCGGGGTTGATGTTTCTGACTTAGATGTAAGTAAAATTGTTGCATACATTAGGCCAAGGGGAAAAACATCCGGATCGTGGGATGACGTCCCTGCGGAAATAAAGGATACTTTCGATAAACTAGGAATTCCAGAGGCAGAGAAAAAGGCATTGGCTGGTGTTGGTGCACAATACGATTCGGAAATCGTTTATCAAAATATAAAAAAAGAGCTTGAAAATTTGGGAGTTATATTTTTAAATATGGAAAGTGCGGTTAAAAAGTATCCTGATTTAGTTAAAGAATATTTCATGAAAGCAGTGGCTCCTACAAACCATAAGTATGCCGCTTTACATGGTGCTGTGTGGAGCGGAGGTACATTTTTATACGTCCCAAAAGGTGTAAAAGTTCCATTGCCGCTTCAAGCTTATTTTAGAATGAATAATCCTGGAATGGGGCAGATGGAGCATACGATAATAGTTGCTGATGAAGGAAGTGAACTGGCTTTCATAGAAGGATGTTCTGCTCCTTATTATGAAGTAACAAACCTTCATGCCGGGATGGTAGAAATATACGTAAAGAAAGGTGCAAGGGTAAAATATGCAACGATTCAGAATTGGAGTAAAAACACATACAATTTGAATACAAAAAGGGCAATAGTTGATGAAGACGGTATAATGGAATGGGTATCAGGTTCTTTGGGGAGTCATAAAACGATGATATATCCATCTTCAATACTAAGAGGCAAAGGAGCGAAAACCGAAACTAAGGCGATCACTTATGCTGGCCCAAATCAACATATGGATTCAGGATCCAAAGTTTTCATGTTTGCGCCATATACCAGCGCAAATGTCGATGCACGAAGTATAAGTATCGGCGGTGGTTGGGCCTTTTACAGAGGATGGTTGAAGGTAGGAGAGAACGCCAAAGGTGCAAAAGCTTCGGTATCTTGTCAAGCCTTGATGCTTGATAACGAATCTAAAAGCGATACTGTGCCTCTTATCGAGGTTTACACTGATGAAGCAGATGTTGGGCATGAAGCACGTATAGGTAGAATCAAAGAAGAGCAGATTTACTATTTGATGAGTAGAGGGTTAAGTGAAGCTGAGGCTAAAGCCATGGTAGTTAGAGGTTTTGTAGAACCTTTTGCCAAAGAGCTTCCATTAGAGTACGCCATTGAATTGAACAGATTAATTAATTTAGAAGTAGAATCAAGCATAGGATAACCTTTTATTTGAAATAGTTATAACAAGGAGTGAACAACAATGGAGACAATTTTTGAGAAACCTATAGATATGAGGCATAAAGATTTAAAAGCGGTTGAGTGGCAAATTCCCCAAATTACACCAAAAAGAGATTACGGAGATTATGAATTTCAAGCATCCTTGGAACACATTTCTAATGAAATGCTAAAAACATTCAAAAATTATAGATACGAAGCTTACAAAAATTGGGGCTTCCCTAAATGGAAAAGGGCAAAATTAAATGGTTATGAGCCAGATAAATATGTTTCCTTTGTCCCTGTTAGTACAAGTGGAAAGATACTAGCTTTGAATGGAATCGACCAAGAAGGGATAGAAATCTTGGCAAAATACGATTTTGAAGGTGCTCATAGGAAATTTTTATTGATGGCTGAAGCGTTCTCTAATACGGGTTTTTATCTAAAAACCAACGAAGGAGAAGAAAGAGACCCGATTATTTTAACGTATGATTGGAAGTCCCCTATATATGAAACCTCTGTTTACAACATAAGTCCATTCTCTAAAGCCACTGTAATTAGATATATAAAGTCCAACAAAAATGAAAATTTATTTAGAACGACTTCAAATAGAATAATAGTAAGAGAAAATGCTTCTTTAGAATTGATAAATATAAATTTATGTAAAGACGACAGTTTAAACATTGATAACACTTTTGTTGAAGTACAAAAAAACGGGAAGGTTCAAGTCACAGATATAAATATAGGAGGGAGAATTACCTCGCCACATATTGTGTTCAGACTTGCTGGCGAAGGCGCGCAGGCTCAGTTATTTCCTTATTTTTTGGGAAATAAAGATAACGTTATTGATATGCTTTATTTAATGAGGTTCTATTCACCTGAAACAACTGGAGCAATCGATGCCAAAGGCGTTATAAAAGACGAATCAAAGGCTGTATTCAGGGGTTTTCTTGATTTGAAAAAAGGAGCAAAAGAAGCCAATGCATCCGAATCAGAGTACACTTTAACCCTTTCTGAAAAAGCCAAAGCTGAAGCGCTTCCCAGTTTGTTGGTGGATGAAAATGAAGTAAATGCTGCACATGCTGCTACTGTAGGTACTATTGAAAAGGAGAAATTATATTATCTGATGACTCGTGGATTTTCGTTGGAAGAAGCCAAAAAATTAATCTCTTCAGGTTTATTTGAATCTGCCATAGATAGAATTAAAGTGTTCGATGAAGGGATGAGTCAGGTGGTAAAAGATGTTATCTTCCAAAGAATATGAGGAGATATTTCCAGCTTTAAAAAGAAAAATAAATGGGCATAAATTGATCTATCTTGACAATGCTGCCACCACGTTAAGGCCAAAGGAAGTTATGGATGCTGTAAATGAATACAGCCTCAACCATCATTCCAACGTCCACAGATCAGCGCACACTTTAGCAGCTGAAGCTACTCAGTATTATGAAGATGCGAGAAGTAAAGTTGCAAATTTCATAAACGCTGAAGCCGAAGAAGTTATTTTCACAAAAGGTGCGACTGAATCTCTTAATCTTATAGCATATTCCGTTGCAGTTTCAAATATTTTGCAGTCTGATGACGAAATTTTGATATCTACAATAGAACATCATGCAAATTTTGTTCCCTGGCAGCAAATAGCCAAAATTTTTAATTTAAAGATAAAATACTATCCCGCTAAAAGTGGGATTTTTGATTTATCTGATTTTCTCAAGCATATTACAAATAAAACGAGGTTAGTAAGTATTACCGCTTTGTCAAACGTTACCGGTCAACTTATTCCAGTTAATACTTTAATAAAACAAATTAGAAATATCAGACAAGATGTAATTATTGTTGTGGATGGGGCTCAAGCTGTACCTCACCTTCCTATCGATGTAAAAAAAATGGATTGTGATTTTATAGCCTTTTCTGGCCATAAGATGCTTGGACCCACGGGAATAGGTGTGTTGTATGGTAAAAGAAAGTATTTAAACATGATGACCCCTTTTTTGTTTGGGGGAGAAATGATCGATAAAGTTTCTACCGATGGAACTACTTTTAACGTGTTGCCTTACAAATTTGAGGCGGGAACTCCAAACGTTGACGGAGCCGTAGGATTAGCTAAAGCCATAGAAATACTTGAAAGTATTGGCATGGATAATATTCAAGAACATGATAAACAACTCACCTCTTATGCATTGAAAAAATTAAAAGAGTTAGATTTTTTAGAAATATTCGGCCCTCAAGACGAAACGCAGCAGTCAATAATATCCTTCAATATGAAAGGTGTTCATCCACACGATGTAGCGCATATGTTGAACGATTTGACTGGAATAGCCATTAGAAGCGGTCATCATTGTGCACAGCCATTGATGAAAGAGTTTGGTACAACCGCCACTTGTAGGGTAAGCTTCTATTTGTATAACGAAGAAGAAGATGTTGATAAATTATGTGAAGGATTAAAAAAGGTTTGGGAGTGGTTAAAATAGGTTTAGAAGAACTTTACTCTGATATAATATTAGATTATGCAAAAAATGAGAGGTACAAAAAAGAGATACAAAACGCTAAGAAAGCTGAAGGGAAAAATTTATCTTGTGGAGACGAGATAACCCTTTATTTAAAAGTAGAAGATAATATAATAAAAGAAGTTACTTTCACAGGGCATGGCTGTATTATAAGTCAGGCAAGTGCATCGATGATGTGTGAATACCTTGAAGGTAAAACAGTAGACGAGGCAAATAAAATTTTGCAAGAAATTATTAAGATGTCACAAGGCAAAGAATTCGATAAAGAATTAGTAGATGGAATTGAAATTTTTTCTGATATCTCCAAATTTCCTATGAGAACTAAATGCTTCACCCTTGCTTGGCATACGTTGGATGACGCTCTCAATGGTGGAAACAAGTAGAAATTAAAAAACCGCCTCGACGAGGCGGCTTTTTAATTAACTTTCTACAATATCTTTTAATTGTGCTACTCTGTTTGGATGTCTCAATTTTCTCAACGCCTTAGTTTCTATCTGCCTTATTCTTTCCCTTGTAACGTTGAAGAACTGTCCAACTTCTTCTAAGGTCTTCTGTTTACCATCTAAGAATCCATACCTCATTTTCAAAACCAAAGCTTCTTTAGAATTTAAAGTGTCAAGAACTTCCTCTAATCTTTCTTTCATAATCATTTTTTGAGCTTCTTCTTCTGGGGTTGTTTCATCGGTACTAATAAAATCTCCTGTTTCAGATTCTTCATCGTCACCATTACCGCTAGATATAGGTGAATTTAAAGAAAGTACATCTTTTGCACTCATTAGGATTTCATTAATTTTATCTTCTGGCTTATCTAAAATTTCTGCAAGTTCTTTTGCTGAAGGGTAATCCCCATTTTCTTGTAAATATTCTCTGATGACTTTGTTCATTCTATTTATAGTTTCGACTAAATGAACTGGAATTCTAATCGTTCTTGCTTGATCAGCTATGGATCTGGTGATTGCTTGTCTAATCCACCATGTTGCATAAGTTGAGAACTTAAAACCTTTTCTCCAGTCAAATTTGTCTACAGCCTTTATCAATCCGATATTTCCTTCTTGGATCAAATCTAAAAAAGTCAATCCTCTACCTGTGTATCTTTTCGCAATACTAATAACTAACCTTAAATTTGCCTTTATCAATTCGTCTCTAGCCTTTTGATCACCCCTTTGGGCTCGTCTAGCTAGTTGTCTTTCTCTAGAAGGACTTAAAAGCTCAACTTTGCTTATTTCTTTGAGATATATTTTTATAGGATCACCTAAGGAGATATTGTCGTACATTTTAAGCTCTGTATCTGAAAATAATTCTTCAACCTCTTCATTTTCACATTCTATTTCATTTAATGCATCTTTCTCTTCTTCTTCTACTTCTTCTTCTAAAATTTCTATTCCTTCTGATTCCAAAGCGTCGTAAATCTTTTCAATGTAATCACTATCTATTTCGTCTGCTACATCTGTAGGGATCGCATGATCAATATCGGAATAAGATAACTTATTGCCTTTCTTCTTTGCCTTATTTATTAATAATGAAATGAAAGTATCTACTGATTTTACTTTTTTCTTGGGCTTTTTTACTTTTACTTTGAGAGTCTCCTCGTCTTTTTCAGCTTCTTCAAAATCTATATTTTCTATTTTTTTCATTATTTTTTTCTCTTCTTTCTCACTTATTCTTTTGTTGCTCACATAATTCCCTCCTTTCATAAAGAAACGACACCCTTGAAGTTAGAAAGTCTCCCAATGAAACTATTTATTTAGACACCAACAATATGATTTGGTTCTAAAAATACATAAAGAAATAAAAATTTTTGGTAAATCTTCCATTAAAAATGTTATTTACAATAATTCCAATGGATTTTTTTCTACAACCTTTTTTGCCTTTTCTATGCTTAAACCAGCTGATATAGCCACTTTCAAACTAAAATCATAGTCTAAAAAATCGTCTGGTCCGTGAGAATCACTATTTACAAGTAATTTTGCCTCATGTTTTTGAGCCAATTTTGCTACATGCCCATTGGATAAACTATGGCCTTTCCTGGCACTTAATTCCAAAAAAACTCCGTTACTGGCAGCCAGGGCAACTTCTTCCTCGGTAATTAAACCAGGGTGAGCTAAAATATCCACATACTTTGATGTTACAGCGTAATAGTTAGTTTTTTTGAAAACTGGCTCGACTATAGTTTCTCCGTGAACCAATACAATATCAGCTCCGTTTTCTTTTGCATGTTTTGCAAGTTCATCTATAAGTAAGGGAGGAACGTGGGTAATTTCGACCCCTTTCAAAATCTTGATCCCTTCAAAGTAACTACTTTCATTATCAACAAATTTATTCAAACTGCTTAAAACAAAATCTATGTTGGACTCATCCACATGATCAGATATTGCAATAGCTGCATAACCATGAATTTGTGCATGTCTTATTTGCTCGCTGCAAATTAATTCTCCATCACTCAAAATTGTGTGTGTGTGAAAATCATAGACTTTATTCAAAAGAAAGACCTCCTTTTTTGGCTTAATAATAGTATACAAATCTTTAACTGTTCTAAATCTAATAGTAACTCATATACCTTGAAGTTTAACAAATTCTATATTATAATATTAGTGAAAAAAGAAAGATCCCCCTATCCCCCTGAGATAAACCCAGACATTCTTGCCGGATCCATCGTGGATCCGGTTTTTTTATTCTCTACTTTTTTGATGTATAATTATATCACAAAAACTTTAGCTAAATTAAAGAGGTGAAATTATGCTTCATGAGTATAAAGGTAAATATCCTGTTGTTGAAGAAGATGTTTTTTTAGCACCTGGTTGTCAAATTATTGGAGATGTAAAGATCGCTAAAGGAGCGAGTATTTGGTACAATGCCACATTGAGAGCAGATATTGGTTCTATAACCATTGGGGAATTCACAAACGTACAAGATAACTCAGTAGTTCATATCGACACCGAATATCCAACTATAATTGGCAGTTACGTTACTATTGGACACAACGCTATTATACATGGATGTCAAATCTCTAATAACTGTCTCATAGGTATGGGAGCAACTATATTAAATGGTGCAAAGATAGGTGAAGGATGTCTTATAGGAGCTGGAGCTTTGGTAACAGAAAACAAAATAATTCCTCCAAAGAGTTTGGCCTTAGGTGTTCCGGCAAAGGTCATAAGAAAATTAACTGACGAAGAATTTGAGCAAATTAAAGAACACGCCAAAGAATACTATAATCTGGCAAAAAGTTATAGAGACAATAGTAATGCCCTTTAAACAGGCATTACTATTTGTTGTTCGATTCTTCCACTATTCTTTTTGTATCCTGAGCTATCATTAATTCCTCATCAGTTTTTACTATTAAAATCTCCACATCGGAGTCTGAAGTTGAGATAATTCCTTCTTTTCTATTTAACAAAGTATTTTTTTCTTTATCAATTTTAACTCCAAAGAAGTCTAAATAATTACAGACATCCATTCTTACATGTTCGTCATTTTCTCCCACCCCTGCTGTGAATACCAACGCATCTAATCCTTTTAGTACGGTTATATAACTTCCAATGTATTTTGCTAAACGATATACATACACATCATATGCTAACTTTGCCTTTTTATCCCCCATTTCTATTCCTTTTCGGATATCTCTCATGTCGTTGCTCATTTCACTTAAACCATAAACACCACTTCTTTTGTTCAACAAATCGTCCGCTTCATCTACACTGTAACCTTTTCTTGTAAGGAAAAGAACGATGCCTGGATCTATATCTCCGCTTCTTGTTCCCATTATCAATCCTTCCAAAGGTGTGAACCCCATCGATGTATCGATCACTTTTCCTCTGTCAATCGCAGCTAAAGATGCACCGTTACCCAAATGTGCCGTTATCATCTTTAATTCCTTCATATCTTTTTTTAATATCTCAGAGGCTTTTTTAGATACGTACCTGTGACTGGTCCCATGAAATCCGTACCGCCTTATCTTGTACTTTTGGTAGAGTTCGTAAGGTAAGCCATACATATATGCCTTCTCTGGCATCGAATGGTGAAATGCTGTATCAAATACCGCTACTTGGGGTACTTTGGGTAATAATTTTTTAGCAGCTCTTATGCCCATCAAATTGGGAGGATTATGTAAAGGAGCAAGTTCAGCGTTATCTTCTATAGCTTTAATAACTTCTTCATCTATCAGTACGGAAGAGAAAAACTCTTCTCCTCCATGTACTACCCTGTGCCCAACCGCATCTATCTCACCTAATTCTTTTAAACATCCATATTCAGGATCAGTGATCAATTCCATAGCTTTTTTTAACGCTTCTTCATGGTCTTTTATCTTGGTTATGTTTTTGTACTCTTTTCCTTTACTTTCTTGTTCAATATCCGATTCTTGTTCCCCTATTCTTTCAACCAATCCTTTAACTAGACAACTTTCGTTTTCCATTTCCAATATTTGATATTTTAAGGATGAACTTCCGGAGTTGATCACTAGTATTTTCATTCGAAATCCTCCTATGCTAGAAATTCTAAAAATTAATATTAGCGCTCCTTTTAAAATCAAAATCTTTTTTTCACAATCTTGGTGACTCTTGATTGGATAAAATTAAAAAAGTACAACCATGGAAGCCATGGCTGTACTTTGAGTTAAGCTTTATTAGCAGAACCTAAAAGTTCTAACCTATCTGAAACCACCTTTTTCACATAGGCTTTTGCTGTATCCATGTATTTTCTAGGGTCAAACTCTTTGGGGTTGTTATGTAAAAATTCTCTTAATCCTGCAACAAAAGCCATTCTAAGGTCAGTATCAGTATTTACTTTATTTATACCTAGTCGAACGGTTTCTTTCAAAATATCTGAAGGCACACCTTTTGATCCTCCAAAATCAGCTCCATAATTTTCAGCTATTTCGACCATTTCTTGCACAACACTTGAAGCACCGTGTAGTACCAAAGGCATTTTTGTCAATTCTTTAACTTTTTTCAATCTATCAAAGTCTAATTTAGCTTCTCCTTTAAACTTAAATGCCCCGTGGGAAGTACCAATGGCTGGAGCTAGAAAATCAACTTGGGTTTCCTCTACAAAATATTTCGCCTCATCGGGATTAACTAGGACTGATTCAGATGAAGCAACGTTGTCTTCTATTCCAGCTAACTTTCCTAATTCTGCTTCCACTGAAACACCCGCTGCATGGGCTATTCTTACAATATCTTTCGTAGTTTTTATATTTTCTTCCAATGGTTTATCCGATGCATCTATCATTACAGATGAATAACCAGCTTTTATTGCGGATATTATATATTTAAAATTCTTCCCGTGGTCTAAATGCAGAGCGATTGGTATATCTAAAGAATCTGCAAACTCTCTAACCATTTTTACAAACAGGCTTGCTCCTCTCAAAGGATCACCCATACCAGCATACTTCATTGCTCCTTCACTTGTTTCGATTATCAGGGGAGATTTTTTCTCTATCCCTCCTTCGACAATAGCTTGAAGAAACTCGAGATTGTTAATGTTAAAAGCTGCAACAGCATAGTACTCTTTATTCGCCTTTTCTAAAATATCTTTTGTGTTTACGTAAGGCATAATTTGTTTCCTCCTTTTATTGAATTTTTATTATTGTTTTTAGAATCTCAAAAACTGTAATAGCATCCTTTTTAAGTTGTTTCTTTCTCTTTTAATTGCTTTTCTAATATCGCTTTTTCTAATAGTTCTACTATCTGTTTTGCTTCGTTATCGACTTCTTTTTCTTTTAAAATTTGCTCAGGTGAAAGAGATTCGTTATAATAATCCTCATTGGCATTATCATCTGCTCTTATATAAGCCCCTTCAACAGAAACTCCAGCGTAGAAACCCTTTGCAATAGAATAAGAATATATGGATGCTTGTAATTTATAATCTAAATCTGCAGAAAGCTGTCTACCCAATGGTCCAGCAGAAATACCGACTGAACCTCCTAAGGTAAAGTTGTTTCCCATGAACCCTTCCATTCCTTTTTCATTCATTACAACTAAAATTAACGCTGCGGATTGTACTCCTATTTGTGCTCCCCAGCTTAATCCATATATATTTACAAATGATGGTCCGTACCATTTTCCTGTTTCACTATCTTTTCTTAATACAATGCCTTCACCATACTGTCCACCAACCACATAACCCAATTTATAAAATGTAGGAAAAATTACTAAGCCTTCTGACATTTCTACTAATTGAACAAAAGCTCCGCTATCTGGTTTTGATAATAACTCCTCAACAGCGAAACGTGCGTCTTTAATAGTATCTTCAACTGCAGCAAATAGGCTAAATGAAAACAGTAGGATAATGAGAGTTGCTAAAATGCTTTTTTTCATTTTTTTCATCCCTCACTTTTAGGTCTTTACTTTCTTTGGAATCTCAAAAACTTGGTTAGTCTAACAAAATTTTTCGCTTTTTTAGTTCTCTTTTTATGCAGTTAAATTGATCCTCGTTTTCTACTTCAATCCTGTGTAAATGAACTCCATTGTTTATTATTGATAAAGGTTTAGAAGTTTTTAATTTTGCTATAAAGGTTTCTACTTCTTCGATGGAATCTACATCAATTCTACCACTTAATTCTCCATATACAGGATGCTCTACCGAAACGTCAATTACTCTACCACCACAGTTTACAATGGCTTTTAATTCATCTTCAATTTGTTCCGGGGTGTGTTTAACAGCAATCAGTTTAATCAATTTATTGTTCTTATTCATTGAATAACCTTTTGGTGAAGATTGTATATCATAACCTTGGGCTTTCAGAATAGCAATATCTTTTACTATTACTTGCCTTGTTACACCAAATCTTTCAGCAAGTTGTTGCCCTGGTATTGAATATTTACTTGTAGAAAGAATGTTAAGTATTTTTTTTAGCCTTTCTTGTTTTCTCAAACCATAAACTCCCTGCTACTTTATTGAGGTTCTCTCAAATATTATATCAAATATTTTATGAGAATACTTAAACAAAGTTTTAGCTCCTAAATAATAATGGCTATGAGGCCGATAGCAAAACAGTAATATGAAAAATACTTTAATTTTCCAACCAGTACCGTTTTTTTCAGTAGATACAATCCCAATAAGCCAAACAAGAACGCAAACAAACTTCCAAAAATTACCGAAGGAGAAAAAGTTACCTTATTTATTTCAAAAATACCTGCCCCAAAGGTTACAGGGAGGCTCATCAAAAAGGAATATTTCAGTGCATCTTCCCTTTTTGTTTTCATTAAAAGAGCACCGAACAACGTTGCCCCACTTCTAGATATCCCCGGAAATATTGCAAGGGCTTGCATGAGACCTATAACCAAAGCATCAACATAGGTTATCTCTGCTAAACTCTTTTTGCCTTTTAGTGTGTCAGAGATTAATAAAAAGATGGCTGTTACCATTAAAAAAACTCCAATCAATGTAAGAGAAGAAAAGGCTGATTCAATCGAAGATTCCAAAGTGAAACCTACAATAGCAGCTGGAATCGAAGAAATGATTAATTTAAGGATTAGAGAAAGTGATTCTTTTTCCAATTTAAAGAGTCCCTTGATCAAACTGACAACTTCCTTCCAAACAAAGAACAATACTGCAAAAAAGGTGGATAAATGAAGAAGGGCGAAATATGGTACGTTGGTATCGATATTCATAAAGGATGAAAATATAGCCAGATGTCCTGAACTGGATACTGGTAGAAATTCCGTTAGACCTTGAACAATTCCTAATATGATTTCTTTCACTTTTTACCTCCTAAGATGATAGATTTTTATAGTGTTTTTAAAAACTCTAAAA